>JBKHVY010000067.1:0-11273 GCA_046569805.1 Bacteriovoracia bacterium
TGCGCACGCCTAGACTTTCCCTCTATGTCTCAGCGCCTCAACCGCAAATTTTTTCCCTGGCTGGGAGCTCATTTTTTTGAGTTCGGTGTTTGGTATGCCGGCGCCTTTTTCTCGCTCTGGGCCCTGCATCGCCTACAGACGCAGCTGCCGGCCGAGGTAAAAAAACTCACCGACGTGGCCGCGGGAGAAGGTGATCTTCCCACCGCTCCGGTGACGACCTTTTTGTTGATTGCGCTAGGGATTTTGGTCTTTCGGACACTCTCTCGACTCTTATTTTTTACGCCCGCCCGTTATCAACAGAAGCTTCTGCGAACAGAAATGCTCGAGCGCTTAGAGGAAGCCCCGCCGGCCCGCTACGCCGCTTGGAACGACGGCCAGCTCTATCAAGTTTTATTTAACGACTTCAATAATCTGCGCGCCTTCGTGGGCTTCGCCCTTTTACAGGTCGGAAACGTCGTGGTCGCTGCCTGGGTTATGATCCCACGTTTGAACGAAGCCGCCCAAGGAATGTGGGCCGCATTCATTCCGATGGGTGTTTCGGTCTTCTTGTTCTCCGTGCTCACAGCGCTTTTTCAGAAGTACGCCAAACGTGCGCTGGATGCTCAAGGCCAGGTCCAGAACCACGTCATCGAATCCTATGCTGCGAAAGCCACGGTGAAGAACTACCACCGCGAAGAAACGTTCATTCAGCGCTTCATCGATCTCTCGGCCGTGGAACTCGGACTTTTCTTCCGCTCATCGGTGGGCTTTGCCTTTAGTGTGCCGCTGATCCGTTTGGGCCTCGGCGCTTCCTTACTGTGGGGCGCGTGGATCCTGCGCGAGCGGGGAGGTAACGCTTCAGACCTGGTGTTCTTTGCAGGCTATCTTTTTCTGATGCTCGAGCCCTTGATGTTTTTGTCGTGGATGGCGATCGTGTCGACCCAAGGCTACGCTGCCTGGAAGCGCGTGAAGGGCCTCTACGACGTCGTAGATAAACCAAACCCAGAAGAGAGTGCATGGCTCTCGGAACTCACGGTAACGCCCGATGCGCTGAGTTTTAGTCTGCCCTACTGGGAACAGCGGCTTGATCTTATCTTCACTCCGAAGAGCTGGACCGTGGTATGCGGAGAGACTGGAAGCGGAAAGTCGGAGCTCTTGAAGAAGCTTGCCCATCGTTTGGCGGCACATAAGATTTCCTTCGCGATGGTCCAGCAGGAGCCCTATCTCTTTAACGACACCGTCGAAGCTAACATCTTCCTCGGCCGGCCCGTCACCGACGAGAGCCGCCGAGCAGCGCTCGAGCTTCTGAAGCTCTTCGGCCTGGATCTCCTCGCGAGCGGAGACGAGGCACTGTTGAAGCTTGAAGTTGGAGAAAACGGCAAGCGCCTTTCTGGGGGCCAGGCGAAGCGTCTGGCGCTGGTGCGCTCGCTGCTTGCTCCGAGTGAAGTCGTCCTCTGGGACGATCCGTTCTCGTCGGTGGACCTCTTGCTGGAGCGCAAGATCTTGCAAGTACTTCGGAGCCGTCCGGAGATCCGCGCGAAGACGTTTATTCTGACCTCACACCGCCTCACGACAGTGCGGGCGTGTGACACAACCGTTCTACTTGATCCAAAGCTGGGCCTCAGGGCCCGAGGAGCGGGTACGGACAAAATGACAGAGGGGGCGTTGTTTGATTTCTTCCGCGAACAACTGGTTACCGTTCCTTCTCCCTAAGAAGGGCCGTCGCTGGCTCGTCTTAATGCTGGCCCACATGAGCATCACGTCCGTGATTGGTCTTGTGTTGCCCGGAATCACGCAGACGTTCTATCAAGACTTCACGAAGCTCGAGCTTACGCCCTTCATCGTTCTCGGTGGACTCTTCCTCGGCGAGTACGTGAATCGTCTGGGCTACCAGATCAGTACCTACAAGTACGTGCAGCATCTTCTCGGTGAGACGCGGGCACGCACTTTCGGTCTATGGATGCGAGCACCGTTGAAGGTTCAACGGAAAGGTAACGCTGACGAGTTCCCGATGGGGGAGGTGCTGGCGCGGATAATGTCAGATAGTGATTCTGTGAAGGAACTTGTGACCTCTGGGGCGTTTGCGATCTTTATCGACTTCGTGTTCATCGTCTCCGCGCTCATCGGGTTCCTGCGCCTCGACGCGGGCCTCGGTGGCGGTCTTTTCGCGCTTGAGCTCGTGGCGTGCGTGCTACTGATCTGGGGAAGCCGACAGATGGGTGTGATCTTCGCCTCTGTCCGACAGAGCACGGGACTCCTCTCGCGAGTTGTCACGGATGTGACCCAAGGGCTGCGGGAGCTCGCGTTCACGCCCCACGGCCGCTACGCCTCTCGGCGTGGAGATCAGGTCTTCGACGATTTCCTGCAGAAGCAACTCAAGTCGAACGTCTGGGACGCGAGCTACTATTCGGCAGCCGAGTCGCTCTACCCGATCCTGCTCGCGCTCGTGCTGTTCTTTTTCCCGAGTGGCGAAGGCGCGAAGTTGGCCCTCCTCGCCGTGCTGATCGACCTGATCCAGAAGTCGATCACACCGATTAAGGAGGTCGCTGGTAAGATTTCGAGTATCCAGCGCGCGAAGACCGGGATCGAGCGGATTCTTGATTTCCAGAGTCACTTCACGGACGACGCGCGGCCCATGAGCGCCGCGCTCGTGCGACTTGAGAAGTTTGAAGTAGAGCTGTCACGCTACGAGTATCCTCCGCGTGACGGGGAAGCGGGGTTTGCTCTCAGAGACGTACGCTTTAGCGGCACGACGGGTGAGCTCGTGGGGATTGTCGGAGCTTCAGGCTGCGGCAAATCGACCTTCCTGCGGCTCCTCTCTGGTCAGCATGGAGCCTTCGAGGGCCGTGTGTTTTTAAACGAGCAGACTCTTAATATGGACCGCATCGATGATCAGCTGCAGCTGTGCCAGCAGGTGAGTCTCGTGTCACAGGATTCCCACGTCTTCAGTGCGAGCGTGCAGTTTAACGTTGCGCTGTCTGAGGTTGCTCCCGAGTTCAGCGCCTTCTGGGAGCGTGCACTCAAGGCGCTGCCGTACCTTCGCCGGTGGGGGATTACACCGGAGTCAGTTATCGATCCGAAGGCGATTTCGCTGGGCCAAAAGCAGCTGTTGAGTGGACTCAGGGCGTGCTTCCTGCGGAAGCCCATCGTGCTTTTTGATGAGGTGTCGTCGGGCCTTGATCCAGACCTTGAGAAGGCGCTGCGGGATCTGGTGCTTCTTGTGCAACAGCACTCCCTCACAATTATTGTGACTCATCGCTTGGAAACAATTTTGTCTGCGCAGAGGCTCGTGCTGATGGAAGCGGGCAGGCTCGTGGACATTGGCACCCCGTCGGAGCTGTCGCAGCGCTCAGTGTTGTTCCAAGATTTTCTCAAGCACCTCGAGGAGTAGTTGAGTAAAAAGCTTCTTGGACGATAGGCATAAGTCTGGCTATTATGGACTATCTTTTCAAGGAGTCAGATATGAAGATTTTTTCAGTCCTCGCGCTATTAGTCCTCATCAGCGCCTGTTCCGAGTCTATCAGTAAGCCAAACTTCCAGTTCCGCCAGGGGACGAAGGCCGGTGTCGCTGCTCAGTGGGGTGATATCGAAATCACCGACGCAGAGTTGATGGAAGGCATTGAAGCTGAGCTCTACGAAGCCGAGCAGAAGCTCTTCGAGATCAAGAACAATCGTCTCCGCGCGATCGTCATGCAGAAGATCATGGACAAGGACCCAGCAAAGAAAGATATGTCCAACGATGACTACCTTGATAAGTTCATCGCGAAAGGCATCAAGGTTACCGAGGGTGACATCGACGCCTTCATTAAGAAGCAGCAGATTCCTCAAGAGAGCATCAACCCGATGGTGCGTGAGAAGATCAAGGGGTACCTTGAGATGGAGAAGCGCAAGGAAGCCATGGACGCTTGGTTAGGTAAGCAAACTGCCAAGACGCCAGTGCAGGTGTTCATCGCTAAACCTCGCCGTCCGACCTTTGACGTCCAAGTCGGCGATGCTCCTGTGACTGGTGGAAAAGACGCGAAGGTCACGATCGTTGAGTTCTCCGACTTCCAGTGTCCGTTTTGTTCCCGCGGTGCGGGCATCATCACAGACCTCAAGAAGAAGTACGGTAACAAGATCCAGGTGGCGTTCAAGAACTTCCCCCTGCCGTTCCACAACCAGGCCGAGGGCGCTGCGGTCGCGGGCCTTTGTGCTGGCGAGCAGAGTTCGGAACTGTTCTGGAAGATGCACGATGCCATGTTCGCGGCTCAAGATAAGCTCGACCCTGCGTCACTCAAAGAAATGGCCCGCAAGCTTGGGGTAAAGGGCGAGTCTTTTGATAAGTGCTTGGACGAGAACAAGTACCTGAGCAAAGTGAAGCAAGATATGGAAGAAGGGAAAAAACTGAAGGTTAAGTCGACGCCAACCTTCTTCGTTAACGGCCAGCTCATCAACGGCGCTCAGCCGCTCGAGGTGTTCTCGGAGCTGATCGACGACGAGCTCGCACGCCAGTAATTAGCTAGTTAGAACATTGTTTGATCGATTCCAAGGCCTTGCGCAAATTTTGCCCAAGGCCTTTTTTATTGGGACGCGTGGTAGCCTAAGAGGAAGGTCCAGGACGGACCACCTCATGAGGATTCGCCATGAACGGTGTTGATTATTCCAAAGCCCTTGCCCGTGAACGAGAGAACTATCAGAACACGATCCAAAAAGATCGTGCCAATTCTGAGAAGCGCATCGCCAGCGAGGAGGAGCGACATAAAGAGCTGCAGAAGAATCAGTTCGAGAATTTTAAGGAAGATCGTAACGACATTGATCGCAACTATAAAGCAAATCTCGAACGAGTAAAAGAGAAGACGCAAGAGAGCATTGAAGCTCAGAAAGAGCGTTTCCGGAAGATGCACGAGACCGACCAAGAACGCTTCCATGCGGAGCGCTCGGCCCAGCGCCAGGATTTCGATAGCCGCTTCCGCGACATAAAGAAGTCCTATGACCGCTCTCTGGAAGGTGAGCGCGAAATGAACCGCGAGGTCGGGAACACCCGCGACGAGCGCTACAAGGGGAACGTGAACCGTCTCACGCAGGAGAAGGATAAGCGCATCGCCGAGTTCCAGGAGCGGATGTCAGGGACTGGCACGGATCTGAAGGCACAGAACAACAAAGAAAAAGAAGCTCTGACCCGAACGCACGAGCAGCGCCTGAAGGACGTCTACCAGGAAGAAGCGAAGAAGCGCTTCGTGCTGAAGGATGGCCTACAGAAGGACCTCGACCGCACGAAGGATGCCTACGAATCGGAGAAAGCGCAGTCACAGGAGTACGTGAAGGAGAAGGTCAAGACGCTCGCGGGGAAGTTCAATAACCGCGCTGAGACGATGTCTTCTGACTACGAGAAGAAGAACTCCGACTTCGTGAAGAAGCAAGCCGAAGAAAGCTTTAAGACGAACAAAGAGCACTCGGCCGAGGTCGCCGAGGTGCGCCGGAACTACGAGAAGAATCTCCGGAACATCGACATCGATCGCCGGCGGCGCGATAACGGAAGTGGCGAGTACGCCGAAGTCGTTCAGCGCCAGCAGGGTAAAAAGGACGAACAGGTCTTTTCCGATCGCATGAACGCCATGCGGGAATCGATGGTTGATGCCCGTCGTGACTACAACATCCGGTCTGCCGATGAATCCGACGCCTACCGCACCACGCTCCGGGAAGAGAACGCCGAAGCCGCTTCGCGCCTCGAGCGCAAGGAGCGGGAACTGATGGCCGATAAGATCGTCTCGGTCGCCAACGAGCGCGAGAAGGCCCAGCGTCTGCATAACGTGCAGACCTTCGCTTCCAAAGCCGAGCGGGATCGCTACGAGGCCCAGATCAACTCCGAGCGCAACCAGGCCGGAAACCAGGTGACGAAGCTCAAGGAAAACTTCAACAAGAGCCTCCAGGACCTTCAGACAAAGAACGAGTCTTTCATCTCGCAGCTAAAGGACCAGAACGATAAGGATAAGCTCGAGTTCATCACGAAAAACTCTCAGGAGAGAAATAGTGAGATCCTAGGTCTGCGTCGGAACTTTAGTAAGCTGATGGATACGACCGTGAACGACTACGAAGCGCGGCTGAACGCCGCGAACCGCGAGAACGCGCAGCTACGTGAGGAGCTTAACCAAAAGGTGAGCTTTGTCATGGCCGACGCTGATCGCCAGATCAAGGAACAGGCACAGCTCTACGAGAACAAGCGCGAAGCCGATGCGCGGGCGACCCAGACCATCATGGACAAGCGCGAGGCGAACCTGAAGAACAAGATCCTCGAGGTGAGCAACAGCTACATGGCCAAGATGGACCAGCAGACCTACAACTCTGAAATGAAGATGAAGACGGTCATCAGCGACTACGAAGGGAAGCTCAAGCAGGTCGAGATGAACCAGAATAAGCTCCTGGCGGAGAAGCAGACGCTGCACGCCGATGAGCTTAAGAAGTTAAAGTCCGCTCTCGAGCAGGAGAAGGCGCAGATCATCTCCCAGTACGAGAACCAGATTACCCAGTTGAAGCTCTCGCAGAAACAGCAAATCGATCAGTTGAACGACTACAAGCGCATGGGGTAAGATTCCCCCATGCAAGAACGTCGCGCGAAAATCATTGCCACTGTTGGTCCTTCCTCGAACACCGTGGAGATGCTGGTCAAACTGATCCAGGCCGGCATGAATGCCGCCCGGATTAACATGTCCCACGGTACTCACGAAGGCCACGCCCAGACCATCGCTAACGTGCGCGAGGCGAGCCGGCTTGCTGGTCGCGAGGTGGCGATCCTCCTCGATCTCCAGGGGCCGAAGATTCGCGTGGATAAGGTTCCGGCGCCGATTCAGCTCACGGCCGGTGAAGAGTGGGTGATCGGTGCAACCGACGTGAAGTCGAACTACCCACAGTACGCTGAGCGCTTCATCCCCACGGTTTACAAAGACCTCGTGAAGGATGCCCACGTCGGAGCGACGATACTCTTTGATGATGGGCTCCTCGAAGCTGAAGCCATCGCCAAAGACGGCGAAGTTCTGAAGATTCGTATCAAGGTCGGCGGAGCGCTCAAGAGCAACAAGGGCATTAACTTGCCAGACGTCAATGTCTCGGCACCGGCCTATACAGACAAAGATCATGAAGACCTCATGTTCGGCCTTAAGCAGGGCGTGGACTACGTGGCGCTGAGCTTCGTGCGCTCGGCGCAGGACGTGCTCGCCGTGAAGGCCATGCTCCACAAAATGCGCATCGAGATTCCCATCGTTTCAAAAATCGAAACGCCGAAAGGGGTTGCAAACCTCCAGGAAATTCTCGAGGTCACCGACATGATCATGATCGCTCGTGGTGACATGGGCGTTGAGGTTGGCAACCACCTCGTGCCTTCGATCCAGAAGCACATGATCAAGGTGTGCAACGACCTCGGAAAGCCCGTCATCACCGCGACGCAGATGCTCGAGAGCATGATCACCAATCCGCGACCTACGCGCGCCGAAGCCTCCGACGTCGCCAACGCCATCTGGGATGGTACCGACTGTGTCATGCTGTCCGGCGAGACGGCGTCCGGAAGCTATCCGCTTGAGACGATCCAGATGATGGATCAGATCGTGCGTGAAGCGGAAAAGAAACCCAAAGAGCGGAGAGCTCTCCGTGACATCGATATCTCGAGTGTGAGTGCTTCCACGCAGGTCGCTGCCAGCATCATCGCCGAAAAAACGAACGCTCGCTGGATCGTCTCGATCACACAGTCCGGGAAGTCGTGCTTGCAGATCACGCGCTTTAGGCCCCAGACCCAGGTCCTTGGTGTGACGAACACACTAAAGGTCGTGCGCAAGATGGCCCTCTACTGGGGCGTGTCCGGGTTCCTCATCGAGACTCCGGCGGAGAACGAGATGATAGGCCTCGAGCGCGCCATGCTCGAGCGCTTGAAAGCTTCGGGTCAGCTCATGAACGGCGACAAGGTCGTGATCACGCAAGGGGACGGGAAGTACTTCCAGCAAGGCTCCACGAACTCGATCCGCGTCGAAATCGTCAAAGACGTTCCGCGCGCCATCGTCGGGGACCAGCAGGATTCGATCCACGAAGTTCAATTCGCGCGTGGGCGCATCCTCCATGACACGACGATCTGCGCCTCCTGCCAGGCCTGCGTCGCGGTCTGCCCGCACGGGATCTGGAGCGTCTCAAAGGAAAACCAGAATGAAACTCGCGTGCGGAAAGAGCGCGCCGACGCCTGCACGCTCGACATGGAATGCGTCCGGGTCTGCCCGACGGGCGCGATCGAGATCATTCCTTCGGAAGGATGAAGCCCTTACTCGAGCTTCCAGAGAACTTCCTAGCTGATCTTGGTGTCGTCGACTGGGGTTACACCGAGGAGCTCGGTGCCACGAGCTACCAGCGCTTCCTCGAGTGGCTCCCGCAGAACGAAGGTCTTCTCCCGTACCTGCACGTCGACAAGAACATCGAGTACCGCCGCTCTCTCTCGAGCTACTGGCCCGATGCACAGTCGGCGATCGTCTTTCTGTTTAGCTACCTCCCGACGAAGAAGGCGCTAGTGGAATCGAACTTCACACAGCTCGCGGGCTACACGCTGGGCTTCGACGGTGCGGACTACCATCCGATCCTAAAACAGCGACTCCTTTCTATCGCCGCCGAACTCAAAAAAAACGAATCATTTGAATCGAAGATTTCCCTCGATACCCAGTCCATTCTCGAGCGAGACCTCGCGTATCGTGCGGGGCTGGGCTGGATCGGAAAGAACTCGATGCTGATTAGCCGCGAGCATGGCTCTTATTTTATCTTGGGCTCGCTGCTCTTTGACCGAAAGCTCGACCTCGCGTCGGGCGCAGCGACGCCGGATCATTGTGGCACCTGCACGGCGTGTGTTACGGCGTGTCCGACCTCAGCGATCGATCCGGCGACGAGGACACTACGCGTGAAAGACTGCATTGCGGCCTGGACCATTGAAATTCGTGACACGCATATTCCTGCTCCCGCGGGAACAGACAAAGGCGTCCCGCAGTACTTCGGCTGTGACATCTGTCAGGACGTGTGTCCGTGGAACTCGAAACCACTTGCGGCGACTGCGCCGAAGCTCTCCGAGCGCGCGTCGCACTGGGTGCGCTTCTTCTCGCAGGCGCCGGAGAAAATCTTGAGTGACTTCTCAGAACTCACGAACCGCGGCTTCCTGCGCTTTTTTGAAGGTACGTCTTACGGTCGCCCTGGAAAGAGTGCCTTCGTGCGCAACATCGTCTTCTGGCTCAAGCGCTCCTAGCGACCGATGAGCTGAACCACGTAGACGATGTAACCGGCGACGAACAATACACCGACGGGACGCTCGAATTTCCCGCGGAACTTCGCAAGCGGAGCAAGGGCCACACAGGTGAGTACCATGATCGGGAGGTCGATCCCGCGCATGCCGACGTCAGCGATGATGGCCGAAGGCGCGAGCAGTCCGGAGAGGCCCAGGACAGCGAGGATATTGAAGATGTTCGAGCCCACGACGTTACCAACGGCGATTTCGCGCTCACCCTTCAGCGTCGCTGCGACAGAAGTGGCGACCTCCGGCAGGGACGTTCCCGCCGAGACGATGGTGAGGGCAATCACTTGCTCGGAGACGCCCCACAGGCGCGCGAGTTCCACCGCTCCGTAGACGAACATGCGAGCGCCCACGACGAGAAGGGCCAGACCAATGAGGAGGAAGACGACGTTCTTGAGCACGGGCCCACCCTCGTCGAACTCCTGCGAGAACTCGTTCTTCGTGCTCTGGCGCTCGTTCAGCGCGAGCTTAACTTGAAGAGCGACGTAACCCACGAGCAGTGCGAACAGGACGAGAGCTTCGATCCGGCCCAAGGATCCGTCTTGCGAGAACCACCACAGGATCGCCGACGCGACGGCCATGAGCGGTATATCGATTTTAATGAGCTGGCTTCCGACGACCAAAGGTTGGATCGCTGCACAGACACCGAGGATGACGAGAACGTTGAAGATGTTAGAGCCTACGACGTTGCCATAGGCGATGCCACTATTCCCTTGAACCGCTGCCATGATGTTCACGGCCATCTCCGGCGCCGACGTTCCGAAGGCAACGACCGTGAGGCCGATGACAACAGCGGGGATGCCAAACCGGCGCGCGATCTTCGAGGCTCCGCTCACGAACATATCGGCGCCGTAGCCTAAGACGAGAACACCAACGATCAGGGCAAGTAAGGTAATGACGAGTGACATAGGACCTCAGAGCGAAAGGTATTGCTTAAGGAAAGCATGCAAATGCGGCGTTGCCAAGGTGGGTTCGTGGTGCGGCAGTTTTTTGGGAGCGAAGCTTGTGACCTGGTTTCCTGTACCCTGGAGAAGGTCGACGAACGCCTCGAGGCCCCCGGCGCCGACCACCATGTCGTCTTCGCCTACGATGAGGTGGATGTGTTCGCCGGTCAGATTCAACCGCAGTTTCTCATCCCGGATCCACGGGAACACATTGTCGGAGTCCAGCGCCGGGGACACCAGCTGGCGGCGCACGTTGAGAGTCTTCTTGTAGAACTCCGTATCAAAGAGATGCGTTTCGACCTGGTTGTTCAGCCCGATCCCGACGCCTAACCCTAAGCGCTCGAGGCCCGCGAACTCGGGCAGCTTCAGCGCCTTAAGCGCGAGGAGGGCACCCAGGGAGTGGCCTCCCACGATTACGTGATTGCCCAGAGGGAGCGAGCCGACCGCATGGAGCTTTTGCCAGGCAAGGCCAAACAGCGTGTGCGCCTCGCGAGTGAAGTCCTCGAAGCGCTCCACTTCGTTGAGGCCGCCGAGGTAGTGCCCGGGCCAGTCGAACACGATTCCGGGAATCCCGTTCTCCGCCGCCCGCACCGCCCAGGGAAGGACGTCGGCCTTGTTGGCGGTGTAACCGTGGGAATAGACCACGCGCTCCGAGCGGACTGCGCCCTGGGGGATGAGGACGAGGGCCTGGGTTTTACACCAGCGGGTTTCAATATAAGAGGTCGTAATCTTCATTTTTTAGCACCGCAGCGAGAGGGATTTCGTCGTAAATCTGATTGACGAAACTTTGAGGGTACTTTACCTTTGAGAACTAATTTTAGAAATGCCCGCGTAGCTCAGTTGGTAGAGCAAGGGATTGAAAATCCCTGTGTCCGTGGTTCGATTCCGCGCGTGGGCACCACTTCTTGAGTGACTTAAAAGCCTCCGTTTAACCCACGGAGGCTTTTTTATTTGTTTTAGCTATAGCTCCGCCCCCTCGTTTCAGATCAAAAAAACATCCCATATTTCCGCTAGATATCAGGCTCGATCGACCTCGTGTTGGTATGTTTTGCTTACCCTGGCTA
>JBKHVY010000068.1:0-11106 GCA_046569805.1 Bacteriovoracia bacterium
GGCGACTGCAACGGCCACCAGCGGATTTATCCAATTAAAAAAGCAGTAGGGCCCGTAGCTCAACGTAGCAACGCCGAGTACTCCACTAAAGTATGCCCCGCAGGTGTTCCACGGCACGAGCACCGAGGTCAGCGTGCCCGCATCCTCCAGCGAGCGCGAGAGGTTCTCCGGCGCAAGCTTCGCCTTTCTGTAGGCATCCCGGAACATGCGCCCAGGCACCACGATCGCCAAATACTGGTCTGCCGCCGTCAGGTTCAGCGTCAGGCAACTCGCGAGCGTCGCAGTAATGAGAGAAGCCGTCCCCGAGACCGTGCGCAGGATCGCTTCGGCGATGCGCCCGAGCATCCCCGTCGACTCCATCACTCCCCCGAAGGCCATGGCCATCACAATGAGCCAGACCGTGTTCAGCATGCTCTTCATCCCCCCGCGCGAGAGGAGGTTATCGATCGTGGCAGTGCCAGTTTCGATCACCACTCCGCTGTGAGCGACTTCGATGAGCTTCTTCCAGGCCCCGGAAAAACTAAACGCCTCGCCCGCGAGCTGCGCCAAGAGTGCCTGCTGCGAAACCAGCGCGACGCCACCGCCGGCCAGGGCCCCCACGAAGAGTGCCGGAAGGGCCGGCACTTTCAGCGTGACGAGAAGAATCACCAGGGCCGGCAGCAAGAAGGCCCAGGGGGAGATCACGAAGGTCTTCTCGAGTGTCTGTGAGAGTTCGATCACGGCCTGCGGATCAAAGTTTTGCGTTTCTCGCGTGAGGCCCAGCACCGTGAAGAGCACGATTGCTATAAGTACGGAAGGGACCGTTGTGAAGAGCATGTACTTGACGTGCGTGATGAGATCCGTCCCCGCCATCGCCGGTGCTAAGTTCGTAGTGTCGGAGAGCGGCGAGAGCTTATCGCCGAAGTAAGAGCCGGAAATGATCGCGCCGGCGGTCATCGCATCGGGGACACCGATCGCCTGGCCGACACCCATGAGCGCGATGCCGACGGTACCGCCGGTGGACCAGCTCGAGCCCGTCGCCAGTGAAACGATGGCACACACGAGGCAGGTGACCGGCAAGACCCACGTGGGGTGCAGGATCTGGATCCCGTAGTAGATCATGCTCGGGACCACCCCAGAGACGATCCAGGTCCCGATGAGCATTCCGACCACGAGCAGGATCAACACCGCTTGCATCGAAAGGCCGATGGAATTGATGACTTGCTCTTCGATGTGCTTGTACTTGAACTTCAGGTGGAAGATCCCAATTACCGTTGCCAGTGCTGCGGCAACCAGCAGTGCCAGCTGATTCGGCCCGGACGTGGCCGCATCTGAGAAGAGTTGAACGTTGACGACCAGGAGGCCTATGAGAAAAACCAGGGGCACGATAGAGATCCAGAGCGAGGGGTGCCGAGGGGTCATGGGTTTTACTCCTGTCGAAACTCTAGTCAGGGACCAGCGAAGTGAAGGAAATTTGTTCACTAAGGCCTTCCTTCAGACTAGAAAGTCTCGATGCCAATGGCAAGCCTAAGTCGTTGATTCAACTCTTCTTTTTAAGCGATTCCTCCGCCCCTCCAGAGCAGTGCCCGTTTGGCACGGATCTTGGATGTTAGACCCCAGGGAACATCATCATCAAGGGAGTCACACATGAAAAAGCAAAACTGGGTTTGGACACTCTCCGCCCTCGCAGTCTTGGCCTCACCGCTAGCGACGAACACCATCACGAAGTCATTGGATCACAGCATCTATCGCACGATCGCGTCGGTAGAAGCACAAGAGAGCTCACTGCCGCACCTCGAGCGTGCCCAAGATGAGCAAGCGAAAGACGAAACAGTCAAAGAAGCGCAGGAGCGCCAGACGGTAGTCGTACAGCTGATTAAGCTGACCGTAAACGACCCGGCCCACCTCAAAAAACTTAACGACGAGATCAACGCCGAAAAGCTCAAAGGCGAAGACCTCCAGAAGCAACTCTCCGTCGCCCTCGACGAGCTTTCGCTCTCGAAGTCGATCGATTCTGCGAAAGCACTGAAGATCGCAGAAATCGAAAAAGCCGTCGACGCCCACGTGGCCCGGATCACGGAGCTCGAAGGCGTTGTCGCAGGCCTCGAGGGTGAAAAGAAAATCTCTCAAGAAGAACTCGCCGCCACGAAGCTCGCCCTCGACGCCGCGAAGGTCAGCGCCGACGAAGCCGCGAAGTCGCTCGAAGAAGCGAACCTTAAGCTCGCTCAGAAAGACGAAGAATTGAAGGCCAAAGAAGCGGCACTCGTCGCTGCCGCCGAGGAAACCAAGAAAAAAGATGAAGCGCTTAAGCTCAAGAGCGAGGAGCTCGAGTCGAAGAGTGCTGAACTGAAAGAAAAGACCGCGCAGCACGACCTCTACGTGTGCCAGTCCGAAGAGAAGTTCTCGGTACTCGGGAAGCAGATCGAAGACTTGAACAAGCAGCAGCAGCAGTTCACACAAGTGATGCTGGGCCTCAACCAGCTCCTTCTGTCGCTTGTGACGCAGATGCAGGGAATGAACCAACAGCAGCCACAAGTCTTGGGCCTTCAGCCACAGGGCTACTTCGGTCAGGCCTACGCACAGAACCCATACGCTTTGGGACAGCAGCAGTCACCATCGGTCATGATGGGCAACTTCCCCTTCAACCCATGGATGCAACAGCAACAAGCGCAGCCTTCAGTCATTAACAACTACTACAGCTCACCGGCCCAGACGCCGTACTTCATGCAACAGGGCCAGAATCCGATCCCCGGCAGCTTCAACTTCGGCATGCCTGCAATGAATGACCAGTCTCGTGCAGTATTCGGTGGATTCCAGGATATGTCGGGCCAGCCGATGGTAACTCAGATGCCTTCCGCTCCGATTCTTATGCCTAACTAAAGATGTTCCCCTGCCGCTCGGAGTGATGACCCGCGCGGCGACTCCCCCCCTAAAAAAGCTCTGCCTCTGGCGGAGCTTTTTTATTTAATAAATTTTCATGTGCACCGAAAGGTTTCATGCGGCCACCTGCAAACCCGCGAGAGAAACATGAAACCCACAACCACCAAGACGTTTAAACAAGATAAGTTGATTTTTCGCGTCTGCCATTCCTGCGGCTTTTGCAACGAAACTTCGGTAGAGCCCGAGCGCTGCGGCAGCTGTGAGAAAGCTTTTCTTCCTCTCAACTACTTCGAGAAAGTTCACGCCTCCGGAGCTAAGTCAGAGAAATTCCAAGAGCTCTTTGAAAACGGCTCCGAGCTCGATGAGCAAGACTTGATCAAAGGGCTCTACGTTCTGTGGTGAGTTTGCTAGCCTGAGGGCATGACAGACACTCCTCGCCCTTTGCATCCCGCGCTCCAGAGACTCCTCGAAAAACGTGGCCTCGCCGGAAAAGACGCCCAAGACTTCCTCTCCTGGAACCTCAAGGACATTCCGGACCTCACGCAGATGCATGACATGACGAAGGCGGCGGAACGCCTGGTACTGGCGATGGAGCGAAACGAAAAGATCGCGGTCTACGGCGACTACGACGTCGACGGCACCACCTCCTGCGCGCTTCTGTGGCACTTCTTCAAAATGCTAGGCCACAAGATCGACGTGTTCCAACCCAGCCGCTTCGTCGAGGGCTACGGCATTCATCCGGTCTCCATCGACAACGCTCTCGCGGAAAACGTAAAAGTCTTAATCTCCGTCGACTGCGGCATCTCCAACACCGAAACGGCCGACTACGCGGCCTCGCGCGACCTGGATCTCATCATCACCGACCATCACCGAGATGCGGCCCCGCACATCCCTCGTGCCTTCGCGGTCGTGAACCCGAACCGTCGCGACGAACCCGAAGACTCGCCCTTGCGTGCTCTGGCCGGCGTCGGAGTGGCGTTCGCGCTGGCGGTGAAGGTCCGGGAGCTCTTGCTCGCCAAGGGCCAGCAGGTGGCTTCGCTCTACCCCCTTCTTCCCTTCGTTGCGATCGGTACCATCTGTGACCTCGCGGTCCTCACACCCGTTAACCTGCGGCTCTCGCGCCATGGTCTTAAGCAGATCCCGACCTGTGCCTACCCGGGCATCTTGCAGTTCTTCGCACCCGAGGAGCTCGCGGCGGGGGTCACGAGCGAAAAAGTCTCGTTCAACATCGGACCCATGATCAACTCTAAGGGCCGGCTCGATCACCCAGAGCGCTCGCTGAAACTCCTCATCGCTGAATCTCGCGACGAGGCCCGCGAGCACTACCAGCACCTCGAGATCTCGAACCGCGACCGCCGTATCATCCAGGCCGAAGTGGTGGAGGGTGCGAAAGAAGAAGTCCTCAAAAACATCCGCGAAGACATGATCGTCAACGTCGTGTACCGCCCTGACTGGCACGAGGGAGTCGTCGGGATCGTGGCGAGTAAGCTCGTCGATGCCTTCAGCGTTCCGGCGGTGGTGCTGACGAACGCCGAAGAGCCTGGGGTCATCAAGGGCTCGGCGCGCTCGGCGGGAGAGCTGAACATCTTCGACTGCCTCGAGCAGTGCAAGGATCTCTTCTTAAAGTTCGGAGGGCACAAGGCCGCGGCCGGTCTTTCGCTGAAGAAAGAAAACCTCCCGGAGTTCCAGCGCCGCCTGCGCACGATCATTGCCGCGGTTCCGGAAGTCCTCCGCACACGCGCGGACCGCTGGGACGTCGAGCTCACGCCGGACGAGATCAATCCACAGCTCGTGCGCGACCTGCAACACCTCGAGCCCTTCGGGAACGGAAACGAAAGACCGGTCTTCCGCATGTCGGGCGTGAAGCTCGCGAGCTACCGGATCTTGAAAGATGCGCATGTCCGCTGGACCTTCTCACCGGCGAAGAACCCACAGCAGACGCTCGCAGGGATTAGCTTCCACTACCTCGGGAAGTGGAACCAGCCCGGCCCCGATGAAGTTTTCCAGAAGCAAGCGCAGATGCCCTTCACGCTGCAGTTTGGCCTCGGGATCAATCGCTTCAATGGCAATGAATCCATTCAGCTGCAGGTCGATAAGATCATCATCTAATAATGCGGGGACCGTTTCCGGTCCCCGATCGAGTCTTACTCGCGAACGATCTGAACCGTCTTAATGACGACATCTTCGCGTGGACGATCCATGGGGCCCGTGGGCGTGCGGCCGATCTTGCTCACAACATCTTGGCCCGCGACGACCTTTCCAAAAACCGTGTGGCGGCCGTCGAGGTGTGGTGTCGGAGCAAGAGTGATGAAGAACTGTGATCCGTTCGTGCCTGGGCCTGCGTTTGCCATCGAGAGGATGCCGGCAGTGTCATGGCGCAGAGACTTGTCGAACTCGTCGGCGAAACGGTACCCGGGACCGCCACGGCCAGTGCCTTCGGGGCAGCCACCCTGGATCATGAAGCCATTGATCACGCGGTGGAACACGAGGCCATCGTAAAAGTTCCCGGCGCGGGAAGTCTCTTGGCGACCTTCGGCGAGGTTCACGAAGTTCCAGACTGTCTCTGGGCACTTCTCGTGGAAGAGTTCGATGGTGAAATCTCCAAGGCTCGTGCTGAATACGGCCGAGAGCTTGGCCACTTTTTCTTTGTAATCACTTTTCTTTACGCTGCTTCCAAACATACTACTCCTCTACGTTACGAATGTTATAGCCGGCCGGAAACTCCGACGGTGCGGTTCCCACGACCCAGATGGTACTTCTATCGATTGAAAAAAACGTGTTCAGCGGCGCCACAGGACCGGGCCGCTGCGAGCCATCAGCATCGTAAGGAGCGAGGCTTTCGGCACCGAAATAAAACAGCCCGAGTTCGTCGAGCTTCTGTTCCGCGACCCACTTCTCGAGCGCCAGGCCATCGCGACACAGGCTCACCAATACGATCGGAGTTCCTTCGTCGGCAAGCTTCGCAAGCCACGACGGAGCATTGGCCCGTAGATACAGCTGATCCCACCACACGAGGTGAATGGGCCCCGTGCTCGGATACCTGAGCTCCGTGAGTCCCCCCTTCACTTGCTCGAGAGTCTCAAGCAAGAGCACGGCCTCTTCCTGCGGCGAGAGTGACTTTGTCTCAGCACTGTAGCGCTCGCGCCACTTTCGGTTGAACTGCGTCTGGACCTCTACTCGCTGGCGAAAGTCCAAGGCGTGAAGCTTTTCCAGGGGGGCATGATCAAGGAAGCGAATCGAAACGTCGCGCATGCAGGCAGCATTCACATTGCCGTTGGCCCAACTAGGAAGCTCTGGCAGAAAGAACTGTTCAACGCCGGAGGTTTGGTAGGGAGTGACGGGAAGGTTCGTTGGTGCGGGCGTCGCACAGCTCACCACGAGAACGAGAACTCCGAGGAGACTCCACAGATTTCTCATGCGCCCCTCGGAGAAAATAACTGCTTAAGATGATCGACGATGAACTGCCGCGACTCGGAGCCCAGATCATTGAGAGTAAAGAAGCCTGTTTCTGGATGCGCACCAGTGGCATCCCGCGAGCGTTTTCCGTCAGCAGCAACCGCGAGGTCGAGGCCATGGAAGCGCTCCCACTGACGACGTGTCCCGGTGGCGCCGATGATGCGATCAACGCCGATGGTTTTAAGTTCGAGGAGGTTATTCTCCGGCTGCACCTGGCCCTCGAGCCAAGGAATCGTCTCAAGAGTGAGGAAACTGCGACTCTTGTCCACCAACTGGTCCACGCCGCTCAGCATGTGCGCAGAGAAGATCACAAGCCTTGGGATCGGGAGCTCTGGCCGAGGCTTCTTCACTTTTACGAAGTCATCCAGCTCCTGCCACTCGGCATCGAGCTTCTCCCAAGCCGCGAGCGCTTCCGCCTGCTCCGCTTCGGCGGAGCGAAGAAAGGCGTGGAGCTGTTGGTTCAAGACCCCGTGATCCTCCTGCATGAACTGCTGGAAAGGCGCGGCGGAGGCACTGATCAAAAAAATTCGATGGGACTTTTTCGACCACCAGTTGCGAAGACTCAAAAGAACCTCCGCAGCTTGTCGACCATCACCGACGACAGCGATCTCCTGTGCGTCTTGCGCCCACTCGGACCAATGACTGTGGTCTCCGGCGAAAGCCACGGTCTCTTGGCGCAAGCGGGATTCACCGATGGCCGGGCCTCCGGGGCCGAGCATGCGCCGGGGCACAGGGGTTGAGGCGTCGATGACGACATCCGCGTCCTCAAACATTTCCAGCTGCGACTTCAAAGAAGCCATGAACTCGTCAGAGAGCTTTTGATAGACCTCCGGTTGCTCCGTCAGACCTTGGTTGATCATCGACTCAGGATTGACGTGGAAGCTCACGCGGAAGAGATCGTGAAAGCGAGACTTGCCTGTGGGAACAACTCCGGCAGGCAAGAAGCGCTTGGTGACTTGCTGCCAAGGGGCGGCCACGACAATACCTTGTTGATGCCACTCGATCAGCTCTGGGGTCTCGAGCATGGGCTGCCAAAACAATCGAACGGAAGCTCCGAGAGCGATCAACTCTCGTGCCATCTCCATCGCCTGCGGCGAGGGACCTAAAATCGCAACTTTCATGGGGCTCCTTTAGAGAGCCCCATTCTAGCGATTCTTTACGTGTTTGGCGATTAGAGGAAGTAGACTTTGTGCGCGGCGCTGTCGTGACAAGAAAATTCCGCGTACTTGTAGATGAACTGAATAAAGCTCTCGAGGGCCTTGAAACTTGGCAGAGTTTTGTCGAATTCCCCACCGCAGCGCCAGTGCGCATCACCACGTTGGTCAACGTACTCAGAAATGTGACGCACTTTGATCACCACGGGAAGGAAACTTGTCTTAGTAAAAAACAACTTCAACGTCACTTCTGTCCCCGCCTTGAAGCGTTGACGCGCCTCCGTACTAAATGGAACTTGAAACAAGCAACCGTCTGCTGAAATGTCGACAAGCTTCAAAGGATGACCTGTTCCATTATCGTCGATCACGGCATCTACACCAAGAAACTCGTCGAACACGACGCGCTCGAAGCTGCGGCGCTTTTGTTCGATAGACTGACGACGCTTCTCACTGAAATCAAAAACTTTTTTGTCTGACATGTGTCCTCCGTGTGTCAGAGGCTCATCGGTCAGCAACCAACGCAGCTTAACGATTTCCGCTTAGCACTTCAGAAGTTTCTAGTGCTATACTGGACCCCATTGGAGCACCGAGACTCATGGCAGGAATAACCGAGCAAGAGATTCAAGATTTTTGGCGCAAGACCGAGGCTTACCTAGAAGCTCTCCCCTTGCCGGATCGTGAAGCTGCTAAACAAAAAGCGATCGAAGACCTCCGCAGTTATGCTGTTGCTCGAGGTAGCATCGACTTTGTCCGAGTAAAACGCTCACTTGGTGGACCCCGCGGCTTTGCCAATAGCATCCTACTCCAGCAGAAGTTACCGCTTCACCCCGTACAAAACCTTCAGCAAAAATTTCTGCTCCTCGTGGGCGTCCTGGTTTTTCTGGGTTTGAGCGCCGGGACTCTCCTCTGGTGGAAGTTCACGCCTTTCTTATCCGTCAAAGATGAACGCGTCCAGATTCTCGGAGGCCTCATCGACATCGACGGACAATTGGGTCAGATGAAGATCGGCGACACATACGAATACTCCGACTCGCAGTTCCGAAATGTCTTCGAAGGATCCTACGAAGTCCCCCAGGAAGGTGTCGAGGACGTACAGATCGAGTTCGACCGAGGCCAGATCGAGATCACCTACTCGCCGGAGCCGAAGATCGTTTGGAACTGCAAAGTTTCCGCCGAGCCCTCCGATGGATTCATTCGTCAGGAGAAAGATCTTATTGTCGTGAACCTGAAGAGCGTCGGGGGCACGGATTGTTCGATCAAGGTCCCTTCAAACTTCAAGCACACGATCACCGGTGACGCCGGCAAGGTCGACATCATCGCGCCGACGAACGATACGTTCGTTCAACTTGGTAACGGCATGGTGCAGATCAGCCCAGACGACGAGTACGTCTATCGGTTCGACCTTAAAGTCGGCCAAGGAATCGTGGCGCCTGTGTTCAGTCAGCTCTCGCAGGCCGAGGGCATCGAAATAAAAGTCGAAGTGGGTAATGGCAGTATTCAAAAAAAGTAGTTTCTTTCTCTGGCTGTGCTTAGTTTGTACACCCGTCTTGGCGCGGGATGAACTCGTGTGGTTGTGGCCCGAGGACCATGAGCGCTTGCTAGACTACGCCACCATGTTCGAAGGCGCCCCCTACTCCTTCGGTGCGCGCAAACCGAGCTCGGAGGATTGTTCCTCCTACATCCAGAAGATCTTTAACCTGGTCGGCGTCCAGCTTCCACGCTCATCGCGCGAGCAGGCCCTGGATCCGCGCTTCAAAGAGGTTACCGTCAGTGAACTCCAGGCCGGAGATCTTGTTTTTTTCCGCAACACCTGGAGACGCGGCATCTCCCACGTCGCCTACATGCTTGACCCTCAAACCATCATCCACGCCTCTCCCAAGAGTCGCAAAGTTGCGCGCGACCAACTGACTCCGAAGCATCCCCTCTGGAAGCGCATCCACTCCGTGCGCCGCTGGCGCCACACGCTGGATGAAACCTATTTTAGACCGCAGTACGCTTGGGACGACAAGATCTAGAGCACGACCCGCTCGAGCTCTCCGAAGGTCCGCGGGCCATGAGATTCTGCGCCAGTCGTGAGAAGTGCGCTGTGACGTCGGTGGTACAAATCGTGATGGTCGAAGGACTACCGTTCGCAGCCGCTCCTCCCGTTCGTTCGAAGTGCGCCTTAAGATTTTCGCCGAGCACTTTCCCGCTCTCGATCAACTTCACTTGAGGGCCCATCACATGGGCAATGTCGGCACGAAGAATGGGGTAGTGCGTACAACCGAGCACGAGAGTGTCGACCTGTTCGGCGATCAGAGGTGCGAGGTACCGGCGGGCCATGAGCTGCGTGACCTCATCCTGCGCCATCCCCTCTTCGGCCAGCGGCACGAAGAGCGGACACGCGACCTCAAGAGTGTGAATCGAAGGATCGAGCTGGCGCAGAGTCCGCGAGTAGGCCTGGCCCTGCACCGTGGTGCTGGTTCCGATGACACCAATCTTCTTTGAGACTGTCCCCGCAAGCGCCGCACGCGCACCTGGCTCAATCACGTTAAAGAGTGGCCGCCCCTGAAACTGGTCTTCACCTAAGAACACCGTCGACGCGGTATTACAGGCGATGATCAGAAGTTTCACATCGCGCTGGATGAGAAAGCGCAAGATCTGCTCGCCGTACTTGCGAATCGTCTCGGGAGACTTATTGCCGTAGGGCAGCCGCGCAACGTCACCAACGTAGAGAAACGACTCCTCGGGAAACTGCTCGGTGAGGCTCTTCAGGACCGTGAGGCCCCCTAACCCTGAGTCGAAGAGTCCAATGGGTCTCGAGTCAGACCTTACTTTTGTCGACGCCACAGTTTTTTCCCTAGTAGTTTTTGCGGATACCCCTGGCCCAGTTCTTTTAGCTTCGCCACGAGCATGTCTTGTCCCGCTCGCGTCTGAAGCAGTGTATGGTCTTTGAGCTCCTTCCAGAAGTCCCCTTCCCACACTGCCGGATAGGTGGTCGAGGAGTCCTGGAACGCCTGGCGCATCGCTGCCTCTACGCTGATCGGTTTTATGTCTGGAAACAACTCTTCTGCCTTCCGATCCGTTACCACCGTCGGATTCGTCAGCGAGAGAAATAATTTTTTTCCGACCTGGCTAAACTCCGGAAGCACGATATCTAGAAGCGGTAGCAGCAAGCGCTGCTCCATCGGCGGCAAGAGGAACTTCGGTCGATTCAGTTCTTCAATTTTTGCTGCCAGCTCTAACAGCTCACCGTAGGGCATGACTTGCGGAGCTCCGATCTCGATCACGGTGTGACCGAGGACTTGGGACTCGAGGGCTGCCACGAGATAACTCAAAAGGTCCACGAGAGCGATCGGCTGGCAGGGCGTCTCCAGCCAAGGAGCATAAGGCCGCACCGGTAACCGGTGAGCCAGGGCCTTGATCATCTCAAAGCTCGTCGACTGTGCACCGAGTACGATCGACGCACGGAACTCGACGCACGCCCCGGGCAGGAGGCTCAGGATTTCTCCCACGAGGTGGCGACTGCGCAGGTGCGCGGAGAGCTCCGTCTCGGGGCCCAGGCCTCCGAGGTAGATCACTTTCTTGAGCTTCGCTCGCTGCGCGGCGCGGGCAAACGAGGTCGCGCCCTTCGCCTCCTGGAACTCGAAGTCCTCGG
>JBKHVY010000069.1:0-11077 GCA_046569805.1 Bacteriovoracia bacterium
GTGGGTATCCTGTTTGGATTTCTCAGCAGTTAGCGTGACTTTCACCAGGTGAAGTTCCGGTTGCGTGATCTCGACCAGGTAGCTGACTTTCATGCGAGGCTCTCCTATAATGGGCCCATGGAAACTCCCACAGACCTCCAGCTCGATATAACGCCGGCAGCGCTGACTCAAATTCAGCTCCTGCAGCAGCACGATTATACGCTCGAAGGCATGAGTTTCCGAATCAAAATTGGCGGAAAAGGCTGCGGCGGCTTTACCTATGAAACCGGCTTTTCGCTCCCACGGCCTGATGATCTTAGCCTCACCGTGCAAGGTGTCACCGTGCTCATGGACCCTTTCACCGCTTTCTACACGAAAACCGCCACCCTCGACTTTGCTCTCGAGGTTGAAACCGGTGACGAAGGCTTCATCGTCGATAACAAGGCGGGCGATCTCTACAAGGGGAAGTTCTTCAAAGACACCTCTCTGGTTCCTCCGGCGAAAGCATGAGAGAGGTCGACCTGGATTATCGCTACCTGCGCGCCTTCCTGGTGACCGCGCGCCACTTGAATTTTTCACGCGCGGCGGAGGAATTAAACATCGCGCAGAGTGCGGTCAGCCGACAGATTAAACTCCTCGAAGACTCGACGGGCCACCAGCTCATCGTGCGCTCCTCGAAGAAAGTGATCCTCACGGAGAAAGGCCAGGCGCTCGTGAACCTCCTCGAGAAGTTCGAGACCGACATCGCCAACGTCTTCCTGGGTCAGGTCAACCGCACTCTGCGGATCGGGATCCTGCATGGCCTTCTCGAGAACTGGTTCAACGACATCATCGCCGAGTACTGCCGCAACAAGAACCTCTCGCTCGTGGTCGAGGTCCAGCCCATGGAGAAGCTCAAAGAAAAGCTCCTCAATGGTCTCTACGATCTCGTCTTCTCTACCGAAAACATCCAGAACGAACTTTTAAGTTCTCTGCGCCTCTTCGAGGAGCGCTTAGTTCTGATCTCGAAGGCCGAGATCACCCCCAAGGATGCACACGAGTACCCGTGGGTCATGTACAACGAGAACGACAACATCACGCACATCTTCAAGAAGCACTCGCGCCAGATCATCGCCGTGAACTCCATCACCGCCGTCGTGAGCCTCGTCAAAAAGGGTGTTGGCATCGCCGTAGTGCCTGATCATCTGTTAAAGCCCAGCGACAACCTCAAGGTCTACGAGCTGAAAGGTGTGACGAAGGCGGGCGTGTTTATTTCAACGCTTAACTTCCAGGTCCTGCCGGAGCCGCTTAAGGGGCTTGTGGAGCTGATTAAGAAGAAAGCTCACGCCTAACGGCAGCGGAACCGGTCGCGCTGCTTTTCGCCGCTCTCGCACAGAGTAAACACCTGGTGCGGGGTCTTGGGATTATCAGTGAGTGGATACAAGCGCTCGAGTGTCTTGCCACGTCTTTGCGGAGCACTTTTAGGGATGGGCCAGCGCACTTTCACTCCCACAACCTTCGCCCCCGCGTTGACGCCGAAGTGCACGCCGGCCGGATTCTGCGAAGGAATTCCTCCCTGACTCCACTCGTGCCAACGGCGCTGAACCGTGCGCTTCCCTTCCTCCTCGACGTAGAGAAGCACCATGGCGCCGAGGGCGTCGCGGTTTGCTCGCTGGGCCTCGAGGTGGAACACAAACGACCGCCGTCCCGTGAGATCGAGCTGGTTCTCCAAGAGGTACACGCGGTTAGTGATGCTCGCCTTGCGAACACTCGACTGCGCCGTGAGGACATCCAGCTTGCCGTCGTGATTAAAGTCCGCAATCACCGTGCCGGTGGGGTTCACCACATCTAGCCCCCACTGGTGGGCCACGTTTACGAAGGCGTGTGTCTCATCCTGCGCGAAAGCGACCAGGCGCGAGAGCGGCGGGAAGCCCGAGTTGTCGACGACGAGGTCGACGTGGCCATCGAGGTTCAAATCCGCCCACTGCGCCCGCTTATCACCCTGGTTCCAGTTATCGGCGGCGGCGTCGGACATGTATTCGGTGCGCAGAAAAAACGGCGGATACGTTGGCTTCGAGCCAGTAAGGACACTCGAACGATCCACACCGAGGTTATCCCAGCCGTGGCTCAGCTCCCCCATGAAGATATCCATGAGACCGTCGTCGTTGTAGTCCGCGCACACGACGGAGAAGCTGCGGCCTCCACCGGTCGGCACGAGCACTCCGTTGGTGTCAGCGGCGTAGTTCGCGTCGCGCCCCACGTCCACAAACGTTCGTGCGTCTCCCGCTGGCGTTGGCCGGTTCATCCAGAGCTTGTTGTAGTGGCCTGACGACGACGCCGTCAGAATATCCGGCCAGCCATCTTGATCGACATCACACGACGAGGCCCCGTAGGTGGGCTTGGCGTTCGGCGGAAAGAGGTCCCCACCACTCGTCGACTGCTCTCCGCTCAAGCGCTCCGAGGCGTCGACCCACTTCTCGGGTAAGTTCAAGAGGAGCCGATCGGCCGTGGGAAGGAGTGTTTTTTTCTTTTCCTGGTACCAGTTCCCGACGAAGAGATCCAGGCGACCGTCGAGGTTCACATCTACAGCAACGAGGCTCGAGGTCGGCTCCGGCGGAAGGTTCACGAAGCGCTCCGCGCGGGTGAAGCGCAGGAGATTCTTTTCGTCCCAGCTCCCGTGCCACAGCGAGATCGGAAGCTTACTAAATTCCCCGCGCTGGTTGAGCACACCAACGACGACGTCCTTCACTCCGTCGTTGTTGAAGTCCGCCACCAGGAGGTAGCTCGCCTGCAGAACTTCGGGGAAGAATGCGTGGGTTGATTCGACGAAGCGCTTGAGCGCGGGATCGAAGAGGAAAAAGCGGGGCTGCGAGAAGTAGTCGGGCATGACGATGAGATCATCCCAAAGATCGCGATTGAGGTCGACCACCACGAAGCTCGTGGCTTCGATGTCCGCAAGGCCATAGTCGTCGGTGCGATCGACGAAGCGACTCGTCCCCTCGGTCATCGTGGGCCCGTAGCTCGTGTCGACACGCTGCACGTCTTGCGAGAGCGTGGCCAGAGACTCGGCGAGCTCAGAATCCGACGGCAGGGCCACGGCATTTTTCTGCGGAGAGCTGCAACTGGTGCAGACGATAAGAGCGAGGGCCAGTCCAAGACGGGCCCTCGCAGAGAACTTAGAAATTAACAATATCGATTCCGTAACCATCGCGGTCAGCAACTGCCTTCGAAACTTCCGGCACGAGGCTGTCGTAGGTTTCACCCAAGCGCTTGTGGTTCTGTGTGAACTTCTGGCGGGCATCACGGCAGATGATCTCGGTCATCGTCATCACGTATTTCTTATCCGCGTCGGAGACTTCAGCACGGTTCATGATCGACGTTGTCCGCGAGAGCACGCAGACTGTCGCATAGAGCTCCATCGCCATGTTGGCGATGCGCATCTGCGCGAGCTCGTTGCCGATGATGTTCTTGCCGAGCTTGAAGATGATGTTCTCCACGGCGATCGAGAAGTCATTCAGCATGCGCGAGAAGTTCTCGGAGTGGCCTGCCAGGTCCGGGTGAACCTTCGTGAGCGTCTTCGTGCCGATCATCTTGCTCACGCGCTTCTTGGCGAAGCCCGCGAACACCCCCACGGACTTGATCGGATCCTGCAGCACCTTCGAGATATCGGCGACTTTGCCCAGCTCTTTCAGTTGATCCGACGGTTCCTTGATACCTGAGAGCGCGAGGAAGATGCGGAGAATTTCGTTCGTGCCTTCGAAGATGAGGTTAATGCGGGCGTCGCGCATGATGCGCTCGTAGGGGTACTCGCGCATGTAGCCGTTGCCCGCCGCGATCTGCATCGCTTTGTCGACGGTGTCCCAGAGTTTCTCGGAACAGTAGACCTTACACACGGCCGACTCCATCGAGAAGTCCTCGAGGCCCTGGTTCATTTTCCCGGTCGACATGTACACCACAGACTCACAGGCGTAGATCGCGCACGCCATCGCGGTGATCTTCTCCTGGATGAGACCGTAGTTAATGATGTAGTCGTTGAACTGTTTACGTGTCTTCGCCTGTGCGACGGCGAGCTTGAGGATCGCCTTCATGCCGCCGACCGAGCCAGAGCCGAGCGAGAGGCGGCCCGTGTTCAAGACGTTCATCGCAATCTTAAAGCCTTTGCCGGGCTCGCCGATGATGTTCGCAGCAGGAACCTTGACGTTGTCGAAGTAGACCGCGCGCGTCTCCGAGGCGCGGATCCCCATTTTGTCCTCCTTCTCTCCGAAGGAGACACCGGGCATGTCTTTCTCAACGATGAAGCAGGTGATCTTTTCCACCGTCTTACCACCCTCGTCGTGCTCCGTTTTCGCAAAGACGCTGTAGAAGCCGGCCATACCGCCGTTGGTGATCCAGAGCTTCTGGCCGTTGAGCGTATAGGTTCCATCGGCGTTCTTCACGGCTTTCGTCTTGATCGAGTACGCATCCGAACCAGAGCCGGGTTCGGTCAGACAGAACGCGGCGAAGACTTCCCCGCTCGCGAGCTTCGGAAGCCAGTGCTTCTTCTGTTCTTCGTTTCCTTCATTGATGAGCGCTTTGTAGCCAATCGACTGGTGGGCGCCCAGAGTCGTGGCGATGGCACCGTCGATTCCGGCGATCTCAGAAAAGACGCGAGCGTAAAGCGTGTAATCCAAACCCATGCCACCGAAGTCCTCGGGCACTCCAAGGCCACACAGACCTAGAGCTGCGAGGCCCTCAAGCATCTCTTGCGGAATCTTGGCGTCGCGGTCGAGCTTCTCCGAATTGATGCTTTGTTGAGCGAACTTCTCAACTGCGTTAATCATTTCCTTGGCCATTTCGCTCTGAGCGTCGCTCAAACTTGGAAACGGAAAGACGTCGTCTTCGTGGATTTCCCCGAAGAACATGCTCTTAACGATGGACGGAATTTCTTTCTGATTGTCGTGCGCCATGGTGGATCCTTTTGATCGTTTGAAAAAACAATTCATTATAGAACGCAGAAACGGGCCACGCCTACATCAATTTCGTAGGTGAAAACTTCAACACTCACCCCAAGTGTTTTGATCAGGTTTGTGCGCCCGACCATTTCTCTTGCTAGTAGCGTTGGACATGGGTCACAATAAGTTGATGGTAAATAAATTCAAAGACTTCGTAGAAAAATTGCGCGGCAAGTTCCGACGTCCTTCAGCACGTGCGGACCAGACCGGTGAGTTCGATGTACCACCTGAGAGCGACCTGCTGGAAGACGATAATAGTAACCCCAAAATTCCGCACATTAAGCTCCAGAAGATTCATCGTTTTACGCCCTACACGCACAAGCTGAAGTCACTGTTCGCCCCTCTCGCTGCAAGTCTCGCGGGTCTCCTGAAGCAAAGCCTCAAGAAGAGCGGCGTCAGCGAGAAGCTGAACCAGACCGACTGGGGTGCGATTGCGGATCGCCTCCTCTCGCGCGACTCATACACCAATCACAATCGTGCTTTCGTTCTGAGCTTCCTTCTCATCTCCACCTACTCCATCGGCAAGATCACCGCTCTCGTTCTCCGTGGGCGCCCGACCTTCGCACCGCCGGTCACCATGACGGAACTCACCGTCGAAGAAAGCTTCCAGGCGAGTGACTTGGCCCAAGTCAAGGCCCTCGATCCCTTCCGCACGAAAGTCGGCGCGGGCCCTAAGAAAGAGCTCGCGGACACCAAGTGTGACAGCGCCGAAACCAAGACAAGTCTTCCCATCAAACTCGTCAACACAGTCGTTCTCCAAGACAGCGTTAAAAGCATCGCTGCCGTACAAGTCCGCTCTGGCCGTGACCTGAAGCAGATCCGCGAGGGCGACACGCTCGAGGGCCTGGCGAAGATCTTCAAGATCGATCGACTGGGTCTCGTCATTAAGAACTTGCAGACCGGCGAATGTGAGTCCGTTTCGAACGAAAAGGCCCAAGACGCGCGCAAAAGTATCTCGGTCATGTCTCCCGAACAGAGCGCGCAATTCAAAGCGCAGCAGAAGATCAAGGGCATCGAAAACCAAGGCAACAAATACGTCATCGCCAAGGATCTCCTCGACGAAAAACTCAAGGACATCCAGAGCGTCCTGACCGAGGCGCGGGCGATCAAGATCCAGCAGCCCGACGGCACACTCGCCTTCAAGATCACGGAGATCGAAGCCGGTGGCATCTTCTCCTACCTCGGGATCCAGAACGAGGACATCATCACGTCGATTAACGGTAAGCCGATCTCTGACCTCAACGAGGTCATGGCCCTGTTCGGAAGAATTAAAAACATAGACCAGCTCCAGCTGGGGGTCCGCCGGGATGGCGAAGAAACCCAGATGGACTACGTAATGAAAAAATAGCGTTTCCAAGGATGAGAAACATGCGTTCATTTGACACCGCGACCCGCCTCTTTACCGTGGGCTTTATTGCCCTCCTGCTCGCGGGAGATGCGACGGCCCAGTTCAATAAATACCGGTCGCGCTCGCGCTTCTCGCCCACCGACGCCGCCCCGGCTCCGGCCGCAAGTCCCGAGGTCGATCCGGCGGCTTCTGGCCCAGCGGCTCCGGCGCCGGCCGCGTCTCCGCAGAAGCCGATGGACCTCGCGACCCAAGACGACACGGACATGATGGATCCGAGTGACGCGGCCATGGTCGAAGCGGCCCGTGCTGCAGACGCCGATGAGATCAAGCCCGAACCCTTCGACGACGAAGACGACACCGAAAACGAAGACGACGCCAACATCACAACCTTCGGCAGCCGTGTCTCAAGCGGCACCATGACGAAAGAAGCGAAGGCCAAGGCGAAGTACGTCAACCTCAATCCCGAGACAGCCTTTGGTCCCGAGGTGGTCGAGAGTTTTGACTTCCCCGATACGGACATCATGGAGCTCACGAAGCACATGCAAAAACTTACTGGGATCAACCTGATCCTGGATAAGGACGTCAAAGGCAAGGTCTCGATCATCGCCCCAACGGCCATTACAGTTGGTGACGCGTGGAAGGCCTACCTAACCGCGCTCAACATGGCCGGCTACACGCTGGTGAAATCGGGTGCGTTCTACAAGGTCATCAACGCCCGTGACATTCGCTATACGCCTACGAAGATTTACACAGGGAACTACACGCCGGACACGGAGAACTACGTGATGCGCGTGATCGCGCTCAAGAACGTCTCCGCCGCGGAGATCGCCCGGAACTTTCGTCCGTTCATGAGCCGCTACGGCCGTATCATCGACATCAAGCAGACGAACACCGTCATCATGGCCGACACCGGCACGAACATTAACCGCCTGGTGAAGATGGTGAAGTTCCTCGACATCCCCGGCTACGAGGAGACGCTGCAGATCGTACGCGTGAAGAACTCCTCGGCGCAGGAAATCGCGAAGCTCCTCGACTCGATCCTCAAAGGTGGCGGCGCAGGCGGTGCGGCCCGCACCGGCACGGCGACAACCGCACGCTTCGCAGGTGCGAGCGACTCCGGGTCGAACTCCTCAGTCATCAGCCGCATCATCGCCGAGCCACGGACCAACAGCATCATCGCCATGGCCAACGCCGAAGGCGCCAAGCAACTGCGAGAGTTGATCTCGAAGCTCGACGTGAAACTCGTCTCCTCCGGCTCGGGCCGCGTCCACGTCTACTACCTGAACTACGGCGACTCGGAAGAACTCGCGAAGACGCTCTCGAGCATCGTCACTGGGAACGTCCAGCAGGCCGGCGGTGCTGGTTCTGCCACTCCCCGCTTCACCACCTCGGGCGGCGTCGCCGACAACGCCATCTTCTCTGCGGAAGTAAAGATCACCTCGGATAAGAACAACAACGCACTGGTGGTAACCGCTTCCCCCACCGACTGGCTCACACTGAAAGATGTGGTCTCGCGCCTCGACATCCCCCGTGACCAGGTTTACGTCGAAGGGATGATCCTTGAAGCAAACGTAACGAAAGACAAAGCCTTCGGGGTAAACTTCATCGGTGCCTACGGCCAGGGCAACGCCCAGCGCGCCGGTCTTAACGGCGGTGACCTCACGACACTTCTCGGTGGTGCACCTCAGAGCATCGGCGGCTTCTTCGCCGGCGCGGGCTTCGGCGGCACACGCGAAATCACGCTCCCGGGCCAGACCACGCCCACCAAGATCAACAGCGTGAACGCGCTCATCAAGGCCGTCGCCAGCCACGAGAACTCGAACGTTCTCGCCACGCCGCAGATCCTCGCCCTGGATAACACCGAAGCGACCTTCGAAGTCGGTGAGACCGTACCAATACGTGAACCCACCGTGAACAATGCCGGTGGCCAGACGAGCTTCAGTGTTCGTCCCCAGGAAGCGAAGCTCTCACTCAAGATCACTCCGCAGATCAACAAAGTGACACGCTTCGTGAAGCTCAAGATCAACCAGCGCATCGACGACTTCCAGGCCGTGGACGCCGCGCAGAGAGCCTCGGGTAACGGTGTTCCGACGACCACGCGCAGCGCGGTCACAGAAGTGATCGTGCGTGACCGCGATACAGTTGCTATGGGCGGTCTCTTGCGTGACAAGGAAACCGTTTCCTTCAACAAGGTCCCTCTCCTTGGCGATATCCCGGTGCTCGGCTGGTTGTTCAAGAACAAGGCGCGCAAGCTTGAAAAAGTGAACCTCCTCTTCTTCATGACGCCGAAGATCCTCGCGCCCTACAACAAGACAGCGTCGCAGAACACCCTCGAGGTCATGAAGGCCCGCGAAGACGGCAACAAGGGCATCTTCGACGGCGACGACCGTGATCCAAACCTCAAGCGCCTCAAGAACCTTGAAGCGAAGGTCGGGAAGCAAATCGAAGCGCCGCTCTACGACGAACAAGACGCCGCTCACTACCGGAACCTGAACGAGGCGAACAACGCGCGGTTAGAGATGCCAGAGATCGAAGAGACGGAAACGCCGGACTACCAGAGTATTAAAAATAGTATTGAGTGAGGTCAGGCATGGGCCTATCGGAAGAACTGCTCGAGAAAGTTGAGAACCAGAAAGAGAAGATCGGCGAACTGCTGGTGAAGCACACGTCGCTGACGCGCCAGCAGCTCGAGGAAGCCCTCGAGCTCCAGCGCATCGAGGGGGGCCTTCTCGGTGAGATCCTCCTGCGGAAGAACTACATTCATCCGCACGACATCATCAAAGTTATCTGTCACCAGATCGACATCCCCTACATCAGCGAAATCAAGGTCGATGAGATCGACCCGAACATCGTAAAAGACCTGTCGATCAACTACGCCAAGCACCACGAGGTGCTGCCGCTGCTGGAAACGGAGTACACGGTCACCGTGGCGATCTCGAATCCGTTCAACTTCAACGCCATCAACGACCTTCACGCGACGTTCAAGAAAGAGATCCGCACCGTCGTCACCACCCCACTGCGTATCCAGGATGCGATTAACCGCGTCTACGAGAAGGCCAACCGCAACCTCGTGAACGACATCGGCGACGAGGAATTCGAAGAGAACCTCGACCTCGACGGGCCGATCGATATCCTCGACGCCACCGCCGACGAAGCACCGGTCATTCGCTTCGTGAACTCGATCATCTTCCGGGCCGTGAAAGAGCGCGCGTCCGATATTCACATCGAGCCCTACGACAAGGAGACGGTCTACCGCTTCCGCGTCAACGGTGTCATGCAAGAGATCCTGCGCCAGCCCAAGCGCACCCACGCCGCCGTCTCCTCGCGCATCAAGGTTATGGCGAAGCTCGACATCGCAGAGAAGCGCCTCCCGCAGGATGGTCGTATTAAGATCAAGATCGCCGGCAAGGACATCGACATACGTCTATCCACGATCCCGATCCAAGCGGGCGAGAGAATCGTCATGCGTATTCTCGAGAAGAACAACACCGTTCTGCGTCTCGAGAACCTCGGCTTCCGCGGAAAAGTCCTCGAGGGACTGATCGAGCTCTCGGGCCACAAGCACGGAGTTCTCTACGTAACGGGTCCAACGGGCCACGGTAAAACTACGACACTGTTCGCGATCCTCGAGCGCATCAACACGCCCGACAAGATGATCATCACCGTCGAAGATCCGGTGGAATACGAACTCCCGGGCATCTCGCAGATCCAGGTGAACCACAAGATCGACCTGTCGTTTGCCATTGCCCTGCGCTCAATCTTGCGCCAGAACCCGGACGTGGTGATGGTGGGGGAAACGCGTGATAAAGAAACCGCCGAGATGGCGATCAACGCCTCTCTCACCGGTCACTTCGTGCTTTCGACCTTGCACACGAACGACGCTTCATCGGCACCCACGCGACTCATCGACATGGGTGTGCAGCCCTTCTTGATTTCGTCTTCGCTAGTGGGGATTCTGGCGCAACGCTTGGTGCGCACACTGTGCTCGAGCTGTAAGCAGCCGGCCATCGTTGGCGAATTCGAAAAAGTGGCCCTCGATCTAGAAAAAGTTCCGCGCGAAGCCACCATCTACAAGGCCCAGGGGTGTCCGAAGTGCCACGGGTCGGGCTTCGCCGGACGAACCGTCGTCTCCGAGCTCCTCATGATTAACGACGAGATCCGAGCACTGATCATCCAAAAGACGGACGCCGCGACGATCAAAAAGGCAGCGGTGCGCGCGGGCATGCGCACACTCCGTCAGGATGCCCTGGATAAGGTCTTTGAAGGCACGACCTCGGTCGAAGAAGTCCTGCGCGCGATCAACTCCGAGGAGAACGGCTAGTATGCCCATCTACAACTACAAGGGGCTCGACCGCAGCGGAAAGGAAGTCAAGGGAACGCTGAACATTGACTCGATCATCTCCGCCAAGCAAAAAGTGCGCAGCATGGGGATCATGCTGGTCGACATCCGCGAGCAGCGCTCAGCGGGCTCGGGCGGCGGCGCCGCCTCCGTCGTCTCACGGTTTAAAGGTCGCGTGTCGGTGGAAGACCTCGCCCTCATGACTCGGCAGTTCGCGACACTTATTAAGGCAAAGATCCCCGTGACCGAGGCCCTCGCTGCTCTCACGGAGCAGGTGGACAACGAGACCCTGCGGGTCGTGATGTCAGAGGTGAAGCAAAAGGTGAACGAAGGGGCATCGCTCGCCGATGCGCTGAGTGCGCACCCGAAGATCTTCACCAGCGTCTACGCTAACATGGTGAGCGCGGGGGAGGCCTCCGGGACGCTCGAGATCGTTCTCCT
>JBKHVY010000070.1:0-10960 GCA_046569805.1 Bacteriovoracia bacterium
TTCTCGCCACGCCAGATGACGATTCACGAAGACCTGTGAGCGAGATTCATACACCACGTTCTCGGGTGACTCCGGATGAAACTTGCGAATCAACGTCGTATCGGTGAGCGACCCCTCGCCTGCTTTAACCACGTCGGCGAGTGTTAGTCCCTGCGAGTGCGCTTTGCGAGTGGCCCGCTCCACGAGAGCTTTACCCGTCGGTGACTGTGCCAGAAGCTCGAGCAAACGCTTGACGTTAAGGTCCTCCGACTCGCTCCACTTCGCCCAATGCGTTCCTTGGATCCCAGAGACGATGTAATCGTGCTCCTTGATGATGGGCTTGAAGGCGTAGGCATGAGACGTAAAAACGAGGAGGATGAGGATCCATTTCATATCCTCCGTGTCGTCTTTTAGAGAGCGAAATTAAGGTGAATTTATAGCTGAGGAACGAGGTAGGAAAAAATCGCCCGTTTCGGTGTTACAACCACCGGGCCAAGGGCCTTCTTTAACCCCCAAGCGTTTTGCTCAAGCTTCGTCGCGATCTCCGCACTGTAGGCCCCGGGAGCAAGCTTCAGATCTACCAGCCGCAACGAGCGCGGAAGCGTTTGCCAGGACCGGGTATCAGCGCGCTCGCTCAGGGCGATCCCCTTCGTCGCACCCACGTAGGTCGCTACCGCGGCGTACTTCGCGAGCATGTTATCCTTCTCCCCTTTCGAAAGGTTCTTGTACACCGCCATCGCGGCGAGGATCGCCGACAGGTGCTTCACCACCACGCGCGTCCCAGTGCGCAGGATGCGCTGGCCCGACTCTTCCTCCAGCGACTGGCGCGCGACGTCCTCGAGGTGCGTGACCACGCCCCAGGGAGCCGCGGCGACGACGGCGCTCTTCTCATCGCGGATCACAAGCCACAGCTCGCGCGGGGCTTCGCCCCGGGGGATCATCGGAACCTCGAACGCAATCGCCGCCTCGTGCGCCGCGAGCGTCATGAGGGCGCGCGCCCCGGCGTAGTTCCCGGGGGCCGCGGTGGTCTTCGGGTAGAGGCCAAGGGTGCCGACCGCGAAGGCCGCGATGACCTCGCTTCCGATGCGCGCGATCTGCGCCTGCGTTTTTTGATCTTTTGAGAGCTTCGCGAGCCCCTGAACTCCGAGACTAATTTCCTCGCTAGCCTTGGGAAGGATCACCCCTTCCTCGAGGATGAAACTCACGTTTGTGGCCTGCTGGCCAATCTTTGCCTGCGCGATTTGCTCGGGCGCCACTTCCAGCTGCTTGGCAAGCTGACTCAGTTCTTGCGGTCGCTGCTCCAGAGTCAATCGAACAATGTTTTCGAGGATGAGCTTCTGCGTGGCCACCGCCTGTGGCGTGAGACTCACCTTCGACGTGGGTCGCTTGAAATCACCTTTCTCGAAAAGCGCTTCCTGCAAAAGTTCGAAGTACGCCGGAGCCTCGCGATTGAAGGCCGCGTAGGACACCGAAAGCGTGTTAAAAATTTTCCAAGCGTCTTTGTAGAGCTGAAGCGCGATTTGTCTATCGGCCCGAAGGCCCGTGGCCTCGTGGACTTGTGCTGCGACGAGCTTCGCGACGAGATCATGCCGGTAGAGGGTCTTCCCTTCGGTCGAGCGCTGCCAGTCTTGGAAGAAACTATCCCACGCGAGCAGTGCCGCACGAGCCGCGAAGAGTTCCACTCGGGCCTCGGCTTCCGGAAGCTGGCCCGACTGGTGGAGCTTCCAGTGCGCCATCGCCTGATGGTAGAAGAGCCACGAGCGCTCGTAGGGAGAGCCAAAGAACTCTCCGGAGACATCATTGATGATCCACTTCGAACTCTCGCGGGTCACGGACTTCGTGTACTGAGCGTCGGACAGCTCGATCGCTTGGGCGAAGTACTGAGCGGCGCTCTTGAAGTCACCGCTGGCGTAGTGCAGGCGCCCCTGCTCCATCAAGAGCAGGAGGCGCGACTTCGGATCTTTATCAAGCTCAGCCTTTTTGAGGAGCTCCGCCGCTCGGGGGTAATCCCCGAGGGCGAAGGCATCACGGTAGGCCCTGAGCGCATCACGCTGGGAGGTCGAACAGCCGACCAAGAATAATGCGACGAAGATCCAAAGACGCATCAAAGGCCCATCGTGCTCTTTTCAGAGTACTTAAAGACCTTGGTGCGTGCGCGCATGACTTCCACCGCTTTCTCGACGTCCGTCATCCGAAGGTTGACCGAGTATTCCTTGATGGTTTTGCCGTCGCGCTTCTCGGGCTTCATGTACACGTTCCCGAAGATCATGAGGTCCGCGCCGGTTTGCTTGCCGACCTGCTTCGCTGTCGCCGGATCAACCATTCCATCGTTCTGATACTTCACTTCCCCCAGAATCTTCTCGCGAGCAGCGGCGTCGACCAGGACGAACTCGCCCGAAGCCGAGAGCTCGTTCAAGAGCTCGTCGTTTAAATCCCCGATCGGAAAGTACGCCTCAGACGTTTGGTTCTGGACGTCAGCGATGAAGAGCTTCGGAGGGTTGCCGCCGTTCTGCGCGAGGTAGCGCTGGAAGCCCTTGTGCGCCTTGATCTGCTTCAAGACGTCGGCGATCGCTTGCGACGTATCGGCGCTCATCCAGTTGTCCGTGATCTTGAGCCCCTTCTCGTCCGAGGTCTGTGCGTCCACGCGCTTGGCTTCGAAGCTGCCGCAGCCCGCGAGGCTCGTTGCCATGAGGGTCGAGAAAATAAAGTGTTTCATGTCGTGCTCCTTATACTTCGCCCTTACGGGCCTTTACGAAATCTTCGTCGATCTTATCCAAAGCTTTCTTTACGTTCTCTTTCACTTCCGGATCCTGCGCCTGGTTCACAACGCCTTCGGCAGCTTTCGCCACGGCGTCTTTCAGCACCTTCGAATCCATGCGCACGAGGACCGCACACGTGAACCCGAGGTAGTCTTTCTTTGCTCCTAGCTTCTGCAAGAACTGACGCTTTTCCCAATAGGTCTTTGTTACGGCAGCGCCGTTCACGAGGCTCTGGACGCGCTCAGCGAGCGTGTTGCTGACGTAGTCGCGCATGGGCTGCGTGCGCGGGTTCGCCGGATCGATGGCCGCTTGGCCTTCGGTGCTCGCGGCGAGCGTCTTCTGGATGAAAGTCGTGATCTCAGCGGCGACGTCGGCTCGGGCGTTGGCCTTCGCGAGGTTGCACGCGATCTCACGGTTCACCTTGGGCTCCGTCTCGAACGCGAACCAGCGCCACTTGTCGCCCTTGTCTTCCTGCTCAGACCAGGCCTCGACGTCCTCGATCCACGCCGGGCGGAAGCGCGACAAAGCATCGCGGACCTCGTAGTCGCGCTTGATGGTTTCGGTGTTATCGACCTCTTTCACTTTTCTCTTCGACGAGCAGCCAGTGGCCACCGTCAGCGCAGCGATGAGACACAAACTTAAAAGCTTCATCAGGTACTCCTTTGCGTTAGTCCTGTAAGTTGAGTTCCGAAAGTTTTGATTCCATGAGTCCGATCAGCGCCTCCCGCGCCTTCGCTTCACAGTCCACGCGCGAGCGTCCCGTGACCGCGATGCTTTCCGAGAGTGCTCCCACTTTCGCGCCCGCCTTTGACAGGTGCTCGATGCGCAGAAGGAAGAACCACTTCTCGAAGCCTTCGACGTTGAGGTGCTCTTTTTTTGCCTCCCACACCGCCTTCAAGCGTGCGCCGGAGCTCAGCTCGAACACTCGATAACCGGCGTTCGTGAGCCGCGCCTTGAGTGCTCCCGCGAATTCGCTAGGAAGATCCACGGCCTCGAGGGCCAGCGGCACTTCCGCCCGACGCGCCTGGTACCACGACTGCAGCTCTTGGGCCGAGGGCACGAAGCTAAGGCGCGTGCCCGTGAGAATGGTGTAGCGATCGTTCAGGCCTTCTCGCTGGTGGAAGAGTTCCCACATCCGTGCCCACGCCAAACGATCACGGCGCTGCCAGAGAGCGCTGAGCTCGGACTGAACTTTCTCCAATGCGGCTTGGAGATTTGCCGAAGCTTTTGCTTTGTCGAGGGAGGCCAGGGAGTAGTTCAGTTTCTTGTAGCGATGGCGCTTGATGATTTGTGCGGCTTCGAGAGTCTGCTTGACCTCATTGCGGACGTTCACCACGGCCGTCTCCTGGGCCTGTGCGAGGACGCTACTGCCTCGAACGATCATCGTGCTCTCAGTGGAACCCGAGATCTTAGTCTCGAAGATCGCCGCAAGCGACTTGAGGGCATGGGCATCGGCTTTCCCAGCGGTCTCCCCTTCACCGGAAGAACAGATCTGAGTCGCTTCGGAACATTCGTCCATGGGAGCGAAGGCCCACTGCGGGACTTCCTTTGCGTGCTCACTATTGAGAGGCTTCGGTCGTAATAAGGACGTACAGCCAACCAAGGAAAGCAGGGCCCAAATTAGACACTGTGCGCGCACGGGTGATCCTTTGAAAACCATATTTTCAGGGTGCCCAAGATTAAAGTCAAATAAGTCTTTAAGTGTACTCCTGCACCGCTTCTCAGCTAAGCAGCTCAATTCCTTCACCAAATCTTAACCGAGTGAACTCCTTCCCGAACTCTCCTGCCCGCGTTATCGTGCTCCCATGGCGAACCTCCTGATCGTAGAAGATGAGCAAGACATCCGGGACCTGATGAGCTTCCAGCTCAAAACTGAAGGTCACACTGTTACGGCAGTGGACTCTGCAGATAAAGCGATCTCTCTTATCGAGCGCGGCGATCGCTTCCAGGTGCTCCTCATCGACTGGATGCTTCCGGGCGCACTCTCGGGACTAGAGTTCACGCGCCGTCTGCGTCTCCACCAAGACTTCAAAACAACACCCATCATCATGATCACCGCCCTCACGCAGCCGGAGAACATCGTCGCGGGCCTTGATGCCGGTGCCGACGACTACATTGCGAAGCCCTTTGATCTCGATGTCCTCATGGCCCGCGTGCGCGTGCAGCTACGCTCACTGCCGGCGGCCTCGAGTGACGCTGCTAGTAGCACAGACGCACTGGTCTTCGAGGAACTGAAGATCGAACCCACGAAAGTGCGCGTAACGGTGGCAGACAAGGAAGTGGTCCTGACCTCTACTGAGTTCAAGATACTCCATTCCATCGCTGAGCGACCGGGGCATGTGTTCACGCGCACGCAGCTCATCTCGCAGATCCAGGGGGAGCAGGTGCACGTGACCGGTCGAACTATCGACACTCACATCGCGGGCCTTAGGAAGAAGCTCAATTCCGCTGGGCGTTTGGTTGAAACCATCCGCGGGATAGGGTACCGTTTCCGGGATGGGAACTAAGACACAATTTCCGTGGTATTTCTTCTGGAAGATCAATCGACTGAATGTCGGAATGGGTCTCTTCGTCGCCCTTGGGCTGTGGCTCATCGATGCGAATTTTGCACTGAAGGCACTGCCGATTGTCGTCGCAGGCCAAGTCTTTACGGCTTTCTTTCTTTACCGCGCAACGAAACCTCTGGGCCGAGTCCTCGACCGCGTCGCACAGATCGTGGCCAAGGATCTCGAGCACAAGCAAAAACTCGAGCTCTTCTACCGCAAAGATGAGTGGTCGAGCATCGAAGCTGCGCTGGCCGAGGCGGATGGACGTCTGGATGCGCAGTTTCGCACGATTCAAGCCGAGAACCGGAAGTTCACCACACTGCTCGAGAGCATCAACAAAGAGATCCTCGCCATCGACGTTCACTCGAACGTGCTCTTTTATAACGCGCGCTTCGAGCGCAACTTCATCCAGCGTAAAGACAAGCTCCAGAGCGGCGGAAAGCTGTGGAGCGTCCTCGACATCAAGGACGCGCGGGACGTCTTCACCCAGGCCCTCCGCGACGAGAAGATGCAAAAGCTCAAGGGCTTCGCCGTCACCGTCGCGGGCCAGCTTCGCTACTACAACCTGACCGTGAACCCGCTGCCCGGCGAGAGCACCAGCGTCGGCGGCGTGGTCGGCGTCTTCACGGACGTGACGGAGTCGCGCCTCGCGGAGCAGATGCGCTCCGACTTCATCGCCAACGTCTCCCACGAGATCCGCACCCCCCTCACCTCGATCAAGGGCTTCACGCAGATCCTCAGCTCCAAGAAGGCCCAGCTCCCGGAGGAGCTCCACGACTTCCTCGACCGCATCCGCCACAACACGGAACGCATGATCGCGCTCTTCAACGACCTCCTGCAGCTGTCGGTGATCGAATCGAAGGACCGCATGCAGGTCGAGCCGAGTTCGCTCGCAGAGATCCTCGCGCACGTCGAGGCGACCATGCGCACGCTCTACCACCAGAAGCCCCTCGTCCTCGAGCGCTCCCTCGCCGTCGACCACGTCCTCGTCGATCCGAAGATGTTCGAGCAGGTGCTCACGAACCTCGTCGACAACGCCTGCAAGTACGGCGGCGACGCCCCGCGGGTCACCGTGACCTCGGAGCAAGTCGAGGACCGCATCCGCATCAAGGTGAGCGACGAGGGACCCGGCATCGCCCGCGAGCACCTGCCGCGGCTCTTCGAGCGCTTCTACCGCGTCGACTCGTCCCGGGACCGCGGCACCGGCGGCACGGGCCTGGGCCTCGCCATCGTGAAGCACATCGTCTCGAAGCACAAGGGCACGATCACCGCCGAGTCCGACGGCACCCACGGTACGTGCTTCACGATCGAGCTCCGCAGCTAGAAAATGTACTCAAGCTCGAGGCCGTAGAAGGTCTTCTTATACGCGAAGTTTTCTTTATCATCCGAGTCGTTCTGCATGTAGTTGGCGTGCGCGCTCAGGCGGAAGCGCTTCCACACCGGCTTCGAGAAGCGGACCGATGGATTCAGTGTGCGCTCATTCCCGCGCGCAGGATTATTCACCGGATCCGTGAGGGTCACGCCCATCCCGACCTGCGGAGTGATGTTCCACTTGCGCCAGGCCGGAAAGATGACGTCCGCGCGCATGAAAAGCGTATTCGTGTCGAACACACTGTCATCCACCGAGGTCCGATCGTACCCGAGGTTAAAGATCCACAAGTGGCCAGTCTTGCTGGGAGCGACGTGCTCTAGCGCCAACCCTTGCGTGGTGGAGTCCGAGGCATCGGCGAAGCTATCGAACGATCGCAGGCGCGCACGGAACGTCGTCTCGCCGTTTCCGATGAGGCCCACGATCCGCTCACCGACGGAGACGGTCTGAACGCGCGAGTTGAACTTCAGCTCTTCGTTCGCGTCGCGGTCACGGTTCGAGTAGACGTAGTCGTAGTCAACTAAGAATGAGGCGGGCTTCTTCCGCAGCGTGTGCTCGTAACTCGTGCGCAGGGCCGGGGCCAGAACCCAGTTGTCGTTACGGTAGATCTCCGGCTCGCGCTTCAAGTGGCGCGAGTTGTTCATGCGCAGCTCCGGGGAGAAGCTCATGATGTTTTTATAGTAGTAGGTATACCGACCGAACGCTTCGGTCTTCGAGACAAGCGAGCCCTGCTTGGCGCTACTGTTGGTCGTTTCTTCGGCCGCAAAGACCGGGTTCGTATCATAGGTCATGTCCTGCGCGAGACGCAGGAAGTACGGGGGAATGACCGTCGGACGACCGTTTCGCATGCGAAAGAGTTCCAGTTCGTACTTCTGCTGGAGTTCGATGATCTTCGAGCGCAGGTCTGCCGCTAAGGCGGACTCAGGCGCCATCGCGAGCGCGGCCTGGTACTGCGGGATCACGTACGTCGCCACGGCCTTGAACGCGTCCGGGTGCTTCTCCGCTTGCTCGAGGTAGATGTCACCGATCTGCATCTCCGCCGCTTGCAGCGTATCATCCTGCTCCCCGGGCGGGAGCTTCTGGATCGCGCGGTAGAAGGTCACCGCTTTCTTGTTGTCCTTGAGCGTCTGCGAAATGAACGCGATGTAGTAGAGGCTCACCGCACGCTTGTGGCCCAGCTTGAGCGACTCGCGGAACGCGTTGCGAGCGGCGGGGAGCTTCTCCGCAGCGTAGAGCGCCTGGCCGTATTCGTAGTAAATGTCCTTCGGACGGTAGTCGAGGGTGATCGCCTGCTCGAACGCCGGAATCGCATCGGCGTACTCCTGCTGCCGGTTCGCGGTGATCCCCGTCCAGTAGGCGACGAGGCCCATGAGCGTGCCGTTCCCCTTGTCCTTGCCGAGCGTTTCCGCCAGGACGTTCAACGACTGGCGCGTGGCCCCGTACTTCCCGTCCTGGAAGAAATCCCGGGCGCGCTGGAGTCCCTTCTTGAAGTCGCGGCTCCCGCCGACGGATTCCAGCGTCGCTTCTTGAGCAAGCAATTGGAGGGGCAGCACAATGGCGCCGAAAAGAAGTACCAGCCTCATGGCCATCCTTGGTCGTTAGAGCCGTAGAGTTCTTTCTAGTCTAACAGACTTTTACGGATCACCAATAGTTGGATTTATCGTCACCGGTGTATTGGTCCGGATGGTCGTCGCGGTTCCTGGAATCACGCCGCCGCACGTCGAACACAAGGTCGGTGCTTCGTAGGTCGTCGTGGTGGTCGGTAGTGGAGCAGTTTGAACGAGTGTCGTGTTGGTCGGAGACGCAACCGGTGCCGTCGGCGCTGTCGTCGTCAGGGCCGCGTCGAGCGTCGACCCACTTCCCATGACCGATGACGTCGCTGAGGGCCTCAGCTCGACCATCTGATTACCCGACTGAATGAGGATCTTGCCACTGTCGGTGATCGTCATGTTCTTCGGTGGCTGGTAGTTCCCGTCGGCGGCGACCGTACCCACGGAGCTCGTCGGCACGAACGTGTTCGTGTTCGGATCGTAGGCCGCGTCCTTCGGAGGTGCGACGACCACGCCGGAGTCGACGTGGAGGAACGAGCCGTTCGTAGGCTTCACCTGGTCGCCTTGCACGAAGCCCTTGGCGACGTCGATCTCCTTGCGGTTATCACCTGCGAGCGCTGCGGTGCTCACGCCCACTTGCTTGAGTTCTTGGTTAAGCGCTGCAGGCTTGTTAGAAACCGTGTCACCCGAGAGGCCACCGGGAACAACTGACTTCGTCGCCGCTTGCGTGCCCTGATCACTCGGCGCACGGTCCTGGCTGAAGTCTTGGTTCTTCTCGAGCTTCTCGATCTGCTGGACGTTCAAGACCGCCGGAACGGTCGGGTTCGGACGGTTGGCTTCGACGACGGAGAACTCCCCCGGGAAGATGCGCACGCCGCGGTCCACGGACGCCTCGAGGGCCGCCGTGCTGATCTCGCGCATGGCCGCGTTGTCGACCTTATTGAAGACGACCTCGCCCTCGAAGAGCACCGCCGACGAGTTCACGCCGTTCGTAGAAATGAGGAAGTCGGTACCGCGGATACCCATGACGGCGTTCGGCGTCTTGATGAAGAGCTTCGACTTGTCCTTGTCTTTCTGCTGGAGGTAGTCCTTCGAGACCTGCGAGCGGATCTTCCCCTTCACGAGGTCGATCACTCCCGCGTCGCCGCCGCCGAACTGCTCGATCTTCATCTCCGAGTTCGGGCCGATGTTCATCTGCGACTTGTCGATGAACACGAGGCGCACGAAGGACTTCTCGGCGGTCTTCACGACGACGCCCGACGGGATCCACTGGTCCGCGGCGAGCTTCACCGTCTTCCCGTTCTCACTCATCGAAGCATCGCCTCGAAGCATCTTCACCACCGCCACCTTGGACTGGGCGAAGACCTGGGCCGAGAAAACCATGAGGATAGCAACAAGTGTACGCATAGAAGACTTCCCTTTCATTGAGGCCACGAGGACCTTGACCTACTTATTATAGGGTTAATGCCGGAAGGCTTCTAAGCTTTCGTAAGCTGCAGATTTTGCCAGCAAGACCCCGCTCCTCGTCGCACGATTTTAAGCTCAAACGCTGCCCCAGAAAGGTCTCTTAAGTCCCGAATAGAACTCAAGAACTGACTCAAGAATGGCAGCGAATCTTGGCAACTCCCAGAAGCGCGCATTGCCGGGAGCTTTAGCTAAAATCGCTAACTCCTGAATGTGCGGTCAGATCCACCTGTGGGCGACGAATTCGCTCGGGCTTCTTTCTATAATCAAACGTATTCGATCAACCGAGAAGGACTCGTTGAAGCGTTATTTATCCAAAGGTTATTTTATGAAGCATCTCCTTTTTCTTTGCTCACTCCTTGTGCTCACGGCCTGTTCCGGCGGTGGAAAATCGAGCGCGCAGTTAAAAATTTCCGGGAATTTCATCTTCGGCGGCGCGAACCTCGCGAGCTTCGTCGACGGCGGACTCATGGTCTGGGGCCAGGGCCCGAACGGCCAGGCCTTCGGCCGCGCGCTCATCGGCACCGACACGCTCAACCTCGATCTCCCGAACGGCACGTGGACCTTCTACGCCATGGCGTGGGACAAGACGACGGAGAACTTCACCGGCACCGCGCGCTGCGCGCAGTCCGTCTCGTTCCTCAAGGGCGAGCCCGTCACCGCGAACCTCACGCTCACTAACCAAAACTGCTCGCAAGCGGTGTTCGGTGGAACCATCCACGGCACCTCTCCCAACGTCACCCTCGCACCCACGAAGTTCGAGTGGTGCGGCTCGGAGCCGAGCCAGGTCACTTCGCCCGCGCACAAGTGCACCGACGATCAGTTCTCACCCGATCGCAAGGCGGCTAAGGGCCACGGTACGTCCTACCGTCTTCGCCTTCGCTCGTATGACCGCAAGCCCGGCGCCCCTGCCCTCTTCATGCCAGGCGAGATCGTGAGCCAGTGCTTCGACGGCACCGGTTCTCCAGCGACGCCGGACCACAGTCAGGTCGCGATGACTGCCCCCGGCCTTCCCGCGGGCCTTGGCAACACCACGCCGTTCCACATTTCCATGGAAGTCTTCGTCGGCAGCACTGACTGCGACGCCACCGCGAGCCCGAACAACCGCGGCTTCGTCCCGGTCGAGCTCCCCCACGGCCTCCAGTCGCAGCAGCCGCGCCTCAAGTACGTCGTCGACACGACCATGGCGCCGGCGAAGCACAAGCTCTACGTCCAGATCAGCGACGCCGACATTTGTAACGGCCGCGAAACGCAGATGCCGTTCGCCGCGGGGCTTGGCACCGCCGATCGCCA
>JBKHVY010000071.1:0-10942 GCA_046569805.1 Bacteriovoracia bacterium
AGAAGTACGGCATCTGTCTCTCGTCCCAGGTTGGGTGTGCTATGAAGTGCAGCTTCTGTCACACGGGCCTTCAGGGCCTCGAACGGCATCTGGAAACGCACGAGATCGTGGGGCAGTTTCTGGCGGCAGAGCGCTGGTTAAAAGTTCATAGACCGAGCGACGCGAAGATCGCGACGATCGTTTTCATGGGCCAGGGCGAGCCCTTGCATAATTTTGAGAACGTTCGACGAGCGCTGGAGATCTTTATCTCTCAGCATGGTCTCTCGCTTGCGGCCGAGAAGATTACCATCTCCACCGCTGGCTACTTGCCGGGGCTTGTGCGTTGGCGCGATGAGCTGCCGGACGTGAACATCGCTTTGTCGCTGCACTCCACTTTTAAAGACAAGCGCGATCAGTTGATTCCCATTAATGCGAAGTTCCCGGTGGAAGAGGTCTTGGCGGTGGTGCGCGGGATCCCTAAGACAAAAAAGCGTTATGTGATCTACGAATATCTGCTGGCCCGCGGGTTCAACGACTCCGAAGCCGATGCTCGGGCCTTAGGTTTGGCGCTTCAAGAAGGCCGCTCGTTCGTGAACATCATTCCCTTTAATCCTTTTCCTGGGGCGCGCTACGAGAGGCCTTCAGAAAAGGAAATTCAGCAGTTCAAGGCGTGGCTCGACGAGTACAAGGTGCCAAACCTTGTGCGCTTCACGAAGGGCGACGATATCCTCGCGGCCTGCGGGCAGCTCAACTCAAAAAAGTAGTGCCGTAGAGAAGACTGAGGCCTAAGACCACGCAGAAGAGCGTGTTGCGCACGAAGTAGGTGGCGACAAATGCAATCACGAGCACCACGAAGCGCTCGTGGTTCTGGAGGAGCTCCACCGTGCCCTGGTGGTAGAAGGTCGCTGGCATGAAGAGGGCAGGTAGAATCGCCGCAGGAATAAAGGTGAAGAGCTCTTTGATCTCTGGTGTGAGTTTCATGCGGCCTGCAAGCGCGATAAAGGAGCCGCGGATCACAAGCGTTCCTGCGATCAAGAGAAGAGTGTTGGTGAAGAAGTACTTGGCGTCGATCATGCGCGCCTCTTCTTTTGAATGTAGGTCCAGGCGATGGCGATGGAGATGAGGGCCGTGGTGATGAGCCCGGATCGAAGTGGCATCTGATGAAGCAGAAGTGAAAGAGTTGAGCTCATGACGGCAATCAAGCGATGGGCCCGGGTCTTAAGCGTTGGGATAAGAAGGGCCACGAAGCTCAAAGGCACGGCGTAGTCGAGGTTGAGACTTTTGGGGGCGACGTTGCCGAAGACGTAGCCGACGACGGTGGCGATGTGCCAGAACCACAGCATGGCGACGGCGGTGCCGACGTAGAACTCCACGGCTTCTTTGTTGGTGGTGAACTTGTCGCTGTTCCCTGTCATGCTGGCGTAGCTCTGATCAGTAAGCGTGAAGGCGCAGAAGAGTTTCATCCAGGGCCGCTCGCCCGCAAGGTAGGGCGAGAGGGCGGCGCTGTAGAGAAGAAAGCGCACGTTGATGATGAGTCCCGTGCCGACGACTACAAGTGTTGCGGTGTTGAGCTTCATGAGGTCGATGGTGGCGAGCTGTGCGGCACCCGAATAGAGGGCGGTGTTCATAAAGAACGCCTGGTGCACGGGAAGGCCCGCCTCCGCGAAGGTGGCGCCCATGACGGCACCGAAGGGGAGGACACCGGAGACGACGGGAAGGGTGGCGAGCACGCCGGCCTTAAACTGCTTCATAATATAAAAGGGTACCCTTGACTTAAATCCGTTGGAAACCATATTAGTGGCACGGAGGTTCTCTATGTCTCATACATTCGCCGCTTGCCCCCACTGCCATGCCCTCAACAAACTCGAGCGCCATCGCGCACTCACCTCCGGGGCCGTGTGTGGCAAGTGTCAAAAACCCCTCGAACTCCAGGGCCTCGTCTCCCACGCTAGTGCCTCGGATCTGCAGAAGATCCTCCGGAACGCGCAAGGACCGGTGGTGGTGGATTTCTGGGCGTCCTGGTGCGGCCCCTGCCGCTCCTATGGCCCGGAGTTCGAGCGCGCCTCTCGCGAAAACTCAAACGCCGTGTTCGTGAAAGTGAACACGGAGACGGAACAGCAGCTCTCCGCTGAGCTCGGCATCCGTGGGATTCCGTGCACGATCGTGTTCCAGAATGGAGTGGAAGTGAAGCGCCAGTCCGGCGCCATGGACGCGCGCACGCTTAACCAGTGGATCGGGCCGTAAAGAGAACGGCACCCAGCACCACCGCTGAGACGGAGATTGCGACGAGGTACACGAAGCTCTCCGGTGTGGCAAAAATGATCCCGAGTCCAAACACCACAAGAGTCGCAAGCCCCGTGAGCGCTTGAGCGACGCCGTTGATCTCCCCGCGCAGATGCTCGGGGATCAATCGTTGACGAAGTTCCATTTCCCCGAGACTAAACCCGTAGAGCCCCACGCGCGAGAACAGGATCAGTGCCAGGAATCCAAGTTGTCCGGCCTCTCCGCCGAGCAAGAATGCCCCGAACGCGAAAACCAGCGTTGTCGCCTGAAACACGATGAAACTCTGACTCGTAAGTTTTAGTCCCAGACGCTGGTGGAGATACGGATAGAGAAGGGTGGCGAGAAGTCCGAACACGGCACCTAAGCCTCGGAAGGCCCCTAAGAGCGGGGCCGAGAGCTGCCAGCCGGAACTTAAAAACGCCGTGAGAAGCACGCCGTGGGGACTCAAAACGGAGAGCCACAAAAGCGCGTAGGCACTCACCGTGAGGGCCACCGGCGAGCGTGCGAAGCTGCCCCAGCCGACACTGAGTTTCGCCAGGAAGGTTTGTTTCGTTTGTACAGAGACGGCCTTCACCAGGTTGAGCCCAGGCGTCGAGGCGAGGATGCGACTCAAGAGCACGTACTCCGGGTAGAAGGTGAGCACGTTCCACAACACGATCAGGTAGAACCCAAAGTGCGCAAGGTTCTCGTGCGTAATCAGAAGCAGGAGTCCCGCCAAGAGCGGGGAGGTGACTTCGGTGAAGAGATCCAACTGGCGCAAGCGTGAATTAAACTTCGGCAACCGCTCTGCGGGAAGAGTCATGGGTGTGAGGTCATTCGAGACCGCGATGTCCATGATGCCCGCACCGATCGTAGACAGAAGACCCATGAGCACCAGCACAGTGAATGGAACGAGGGCGAGGTCTGAGGTTTTCGAGAGCACAAACACCATCGCGGCAGCGATCAGCACGCTCGCAAGCTGAAGGCCGATCCCAAGCTTTAAGCAATCGCTTCGGCGCAGTTTATCGATCAGGCGCCCGGCATGAGGCATGAGCACCACCGAGCCCAGGCGAATGAGGAAGAAATAGAGAAAGGCGATGCGCGGATTCTCGGGAAAAAGGGCGATGAGCACGATCGGCACGGCGAAGTCCCAGGCCTGGTCGCCGGAGCGGGTCAGGAAGCGGCTTAGGAGGATTCGATTTTCAGTGTTCATGCGAGGCAATTTGTAGCATAAGATAGCTGTAAAACGTACCTCTTTCAAAGTAACTGCCCATGCTCAACAACGACGTCCTCCGGGGCCTGCGCTATATCCTTAACGTCAGCGAATTCAAGCTCGTGGACATCGTGAAACTCGGCGGCGGCGACGTTACCCAGGCCGAGATCAATACCTACATCAAAAGAGAAGACGAGCCGGGTTTCGTGGCATGCAAACAAAACGTATTGGCGCATTTTTTGAACGGATTAATTTACCTTAAGCGCGGCAAAGACCCCTCGCGTCCGGCGCTCGCCGCCGAGCTTCCGACGAATAACGTCGTCTTAAAGAAACTGCGCGTCGCCTTCGAGCTCAAAGACGAGGACTTCATCCAGATGCTCAAAGAGGGCGGTTTCGAGGTCTCGAAGTCCGAGCTCAGCGCCCTGTTTCGCAAAGAGGGCCATAAGAACTATAAAGTCTGTGGAGACCAGTACTTACGTCAAATTCTTAAGGCCCTTGCCGTACGCACAAGAGGGGAGTCTGTGGTAAACTCGAAGGGATGACCCCTTTCGAAACCCAGTTTGACCACATCCTCGACGTCGATCTTCCGCTCAAAAGCGCAGACTTCGCCCGGCTCACGGCCCTGAACGACCAGGACCAGACCACACTGCTGCGGCTCGATCCCGCGCGCATCCAGGTCCCAGCGGCGGACCTGGGCTTCTACCTCGACTACCTCGATACGCCCTTCACCTACGCCCCCGCGCACGAGGCCTACTTCACTGAGCGCCTGACTGGGAAGTTCTTCCTGCCGAAGTTCCACCGCACCTACGAGCTCTTGCACGAGGCGCCCGAGCGCGTGCGCGAACTCATCCAGAGCTTCCTTGCCGTCGGTGACTTCGGCGCCCCCAAGAAATCTCCGCGCGCCCTCTCCGACTTCTCCTTCTTTCATTTCGATCAGTACCTCTACGATCATCTGCTCGACGCCTTCCTCCTGCCCACCGACGAGGCCCTCGCAACGACAGGACTGGGGCAGAACGACTTCGAGCGCCTCACGGGGCACCTCGAGCGCATCGACTCGCCGATCGCGCTGCTCCTCAAGAAGCGGTGGAACCGATGAGAGAGCACTACCTCAAGAAGAACCGCCGCTCGCTGGCGAAGTCGCCGGGGGAAACCAAGCGCATCACCATGAACGTCGTGTTCGAGGTGCTCGACAGCTGCGCGCACCGCTGCCCGGGCTGCTTCGTCAACCGCTCGAACTCGTTCGTCCCGGCGGAGCTCGATCGCTTCATCGACTGGGTCAAGCGCGCCCACTACACCGAACGAAACGCGGCGACCTTCGGGCCCACGGACATCTTCTCTGCCACGAACTTCGACGAGGTCTTCGTCCCCGGCACCGACGTCATCGAGTTCTGCCGGAGCTTCGTCGAGCTGAGCTTCAACTCCACCCTCATGGATGACCTCGAGAAGATTAAGACGCGCGTGGCGCGCCTCCTGGCGCTCTTCCCGGGCCAGAACCTCGAGTTCTTCGTCATCGTCGACGTCGACAAGGTCTTCGCGGAGGACGCCGAGTACCTGGCGATGCTGGACGAGAAGATCGAGGTCATCAAGGACTACAACGTTATTCTCACCGCCAACATCGTGCCGCAGTTCGAAAAATCCCAGGAACGCCTGGTGGCGTTTGCGGCCCAGCGCTACGGCGTGAACTTCAAGTGGAACCCCTCGTTCCTGCGCGCGAAGAACGATGCCGTCGTCGATGCCGGCATCCGCGACTGGGCGACGAACTCTTACCTTGACCTCAATCTCCTGGACTACGCGACGGACCCGTACTTCGGGGGGGCGTCCTACAAGGGCTTCGCCTTCCATCGCGGTAAGGCCTACCGGATCCCGTGCCTCATGGACTTTACACCCGTCGACCGCGCGACCTTCGAGATCGATCTCAACCAAGACGAGGATCATCGGCCCTTCCTTCTCTCCCCGGCGCGCGATGAGTGCGCCGACTGCTGCTCGCGCATCGCTTGTGGTGCGAAGGGCGTGCATCGCTTTAAAGAGGCCTTCGATCTTTCCGGTTGTATCATGCCCAAACACTTCAAGCGCGGATGAAACCCCGGGCCCTCATCCTGACCCTCGCGGCACTCTTTCTCGTGCCGATCGCTCACGCCGCAGAATCCCTGTGCGACGCCTTGAACATGAAAGACTGTCGCAGTGTGGATAAGCTCACGCGGCGCTCGAGTGCGAAGTCGCTGCCCTCTTCGGGCAGTGCCACGCAGTTTAATCCCGCCAACGTCAGCCATGACCGAGGGCTTGGCCTCGAAGCGATCCATCAGGCCGGAAACTCGCTCGCACTGAACCTCGTCACCGGCACCGGTCGCACGGGAGCGGCGGTGGTGAGCGGGAAGCTCGAGAACTCGTTCTTTGGAAATCGCCAGATCGAAGAGGAAGCAGACTACCTCGAGCGGCGCCTCACGCGGGAGCAGTACCGCTCCAAGACGCTAAGCGCGGCGGCAGGCGTGGCGCTCATTAAAAATAAAAAGGTCAGCTGGGACCTCGGTCTCTCGGGCCGCTACCACGAAGACGTCAAGGTCTTAAGGCCCGGTGTGGGAACCTCGCTGCGGGTCGGGATCGTGAGCCTCGGCGCCGCCACCTACCGTGACGATCTCGTCCTTACGGATTACCGCGAGGCCTTCGAGGTCCACAGCTTCTTCGGTGGTCTCAAGATCAAGAACCTCTTCCTCGATGCGGGTGTGATCCAGTCGCGCTACCAGCTCTTCGAGGACGACGTCTTCGTGCGCGTCTACTCCGGCGCCTACATCTGGAAGAAGTTTCTCTTTAACCTGGCCCTGCGCCACGAGACGTCACCCATCCGCAAGTACCGCGACGGCGTTCTCGTCTCCGATGCGAATCAGCGTAGCACCTACGCCGGCGTCCAGTACTCCGTCACCCGCTGGGGTGTGGTGGGCGTGCACTACAACTACTTCTTGCTCGACGATACGAGCTTAAGCCTTGCTGTTTTTTTTTAGTCGGAAGTGAATTCCAATTCACCCGTAAAGTCCGAAAAGGAATACCGGAAAGAGATGAGAAATCCTCTAGAGGACGCTAAGCATTCTACGTGTTCTCCCTAATTCATCCTGGCATAAGTTTCGTTCGATCAATGAATCTTAGCGCCAGGATGAGACGGGTGAATTGGAATGAATGTGTATCACTCTTCCGCTGCTTCTGACCCCTCGACCGCCGGGAAGTAGACTTGCTTCTGTCCCACCGCGTGGCCCGCCGGCAACCCGGTGCCGAGCTCCGAGAGTTTGAACACGTCGACCGGGAGGTTCAGCGACTCGCGCACGCGCTCCATGGTCTGCGGCACGAACGGATAGAGCATGATCATGAGGTTCTTCAGCACGTAGAACGAGCTGTAGAGCGCGTCCTTGCGCTGCTCGAGGTCCGCGCGGTCGTCGTGCGGCTTGTACTGCACGAAGAAGGAGTTAATCAGGCGCGCGTAGTTCTCGATCTGGCCTAGAAGTGTGAGGTAGTCGGCCTTCTCCATGTTCTTCACGTAGAGCTGCACGATCTTGAGTGTTTCTTTCTCGGCCTTCTCGAGGAGCTTTCCGGCCGGCACTTTGCCCTCGAAGCGCGAGTGCGCCGCGGAGATGGGTTTCTCGATGGCGGCGTTCATGGGGCCCGCGAGAAACTTGTTGCGCTCCTTAAAGGTCGCAAAATCAAAGTTCGACTGCTTGTCCGCAAGGCCCAACGTCGAGAGGAAGTAGCGGATCTGATCCGGGGCGAAGCCCATCTCTTCGGTGAGCTGATCGCCGGAGTAGAAGTTCCCGGTCGACTTACTCATCTTCTCGCCGTTCACGAGCAGATGGAACACGGAGAAGACATCTGTCATGGTCCAACTGTCGCGGGCCCCGAGCCACATCGCGCCTTGCATGAGGACGTAGAAGTACACGTTGTCCTGGCCCAGGAACTGGTAGATGCGCGCGTCGGGGTTCTTCCAGAACTGCACGTAGTCTTCTGGGTTTCGGCCTTTGTTCTTGAGCGCCACTTTCGTGAACGAGATCGGTGCGATGAGCGAGTCGGGCCAGACGTAGAGGGTCTTGCCGCTCATGGCGGGATCGATCGTCGCCGGCACCGGGATGCCCCAGGTGACGTCGCGGGTGATCGAGCGGTGGGCCCAGCCGTTCATGACTTCCGTGGGGATGCTCTTGTCGTTGAGGATCTTCGCGCCGGCGTCGAAGTCCGCGAGCGTCTCGAACTGCACCACGACTTTCTTCCCGGGTGCGTAGCGCGACTTGTGCGCCGGAAGCGTGGGACGGAGTTCCTTGAAGAGGGGCTCGTGGGTGTTGTCGAACTGCAGGGCCGGGCGCACGGTCTCGAAGACTTCGTTGAAGACACCCTTGCGCCACTTGTTCTGCTTGGAGCGAATCCATTCGGTGAGCTGGTCGCTGACTTTCCACATATCAAGCCACAAGTGATCCGTGTCTTTGAGAACAGGTGTGGCGTCAGACAGTGAGGACTTCGGGTTCAAGAGCTGTGCGGGATTGTACTGCATGCCACAGACTTCGCAGTTATCACTGTAGGCCGCGGTGTTCTCGCAGCTCGGGTTCGGACACTTGCCGGTGACGTTTCGGTCCTGCAGGAAGCGCGAGAGCGAGGGATCGAACCACTGCTTGGTGGTTTTCTTCTCCAGAAGGCCGTTGTTCCATAGCTTCACCATGAAGTCCTGCGAGGTCTCGACGTGAGTGGGGTAGCAGTCGGGCCTAGAGGTGCCGGAGAAGATGTCGTAGGAGATGCCGTAGCGGGTGACGGTCTCGAGCTGCTTGTCGTGAATCATGTCGATGAACTCGCGTACCGGCAGCTTCGCCTTGAGTGCTGCGACCTCGGAGGTCGAGCCGTGGTCGTCGTTTCCAGACACGAACAAAACGTTCTCCGCGCCGATCCACATGCGCAGGTAGCGCGCCATGATGTCGGGAGGAATGATGGCTCCGGCCAAGTGGCCCAGGTGCAAGGGCCCGTTGGCGTAGGGCATGCCACCAGTCACCACGGCCTTGGCCGGGGGCGTGAGGCGCGCGAGGACATCGGAGACGTTTTGTGGGGGGGTGAAGGCAGGTTTATTCATGGCCTTCATTCTAAGATCAACACCCAAAGGTGTCACTGAGCTTTTACCGTGCTAGACTTGTGGCATGACAAATTCCGACATGTACCAATTGCTTCTGAAAGAAGGCAGCGGCGTCCTCGCGACGCACTCCTTAGACGTCCCAGGCTATCCCTTCGGCTCGGTCACGCCCTACTGCCTCGACGCAGAATTTAGGCCCCATATCCTCGTGAGCGGCATCGCTCAGCACACCAAGAACATGCTCGCCGATCCTCGGGTGTCACTCACCATCATCGAAACCAGCCGCGCCACGAACAAGCAGGCCCAGGGGCGGCTGACCTACCTCGCCGACGCCGAGAAGCTCACCGACGACGCGTCGATTCGTGAGCGCTACCTGCGCTACTTCCCCGAGGCCCAGGGCTACTTCAAGACCCACGACTTTTCCTTCTTCCGCTTGAATCCCGTGCGCCTGCGCTACATCGGAGGCTTCGGGAGAATTTACTGGGTCGAGCGCGACACGCTTACGTTACGCAACATCTTCTCGAACACTGAAGAAGCGCGGGTGGTGGAGCACATGAACCAAGACCACGTTCAAAACTTACGTGAGTACCTGCGCCATTACCTCGAACTCCCGGTGCAAGACGCCGACACGGTCCGCCTATGCGGTATGGACCAGCGGGGCATGGATCTTTCCTGGGAGAGCACAAAATATCGCATCGAGTTTTCAACCGAACTTCAGAGCGCGGGCGAAGCCCGAGCGGTTTTGGTGAGCATGGCACAAGCGACTCGCGCAAAAGACTAGTGTTCGAGTCAACTTCATCGTGCTTTCAGTGCCCTAGGGAAAGAGCATTTTGGTGAGTTGAAACGCTTCCCAGATTTCTTGTATGATCACCTTACGAGAGGGCGTTCTGCCTCTGCCGTATAAACCTGAAACATTTTTAACTTAGACTCACGACTTTCTTCTGACATTCAGTGTTAGGTAGATCCGTGTTTCAGTCCGTTAGCGGATCCGTGCTTGGCCCGTGGATTGCTCCTTAGTGTCTTATAGGAGGACGACATGACACCCCCGATGCAGACAACCCAACGACTCATTCAACAGTTCCAGAAAGGACATGGCATTCCGTTGCGGCTACGCACTCCACGCTTCTGGTCCAAGGACTTTGATGCCTACTACGACATCGCCACCAAGCAGCTCATGCTTCCGCGGCGAGCGCGCGGCTCGCACTTGCGTGAGTTCATCTACCACGAGCTGGGCCACGCGCTGATCGACCAGTACCGGGTACCGCTCAGGCTCTTGTCACTTTTTGTGGCGGAGAGTCCTGGGTTGAAGCGCTCGAAGGCGATCGAGCTGATGGGCGAAGACGTGGCTGCGCCGGAAGGGTGGGTGAGTTGGTACGCCATGGTGAACGGGACGGAAGATTTCTGTGAGGTGCTCGCCGGCTACGCCGCCAACGGATACCGGCGCAAAGGCCAATGGCAGTTCTCAGGTTTTACCTTCGACGTCACTCAGGATCGATTACTGCAGAGAAAGATCGACTGGGTGGAGGAGATTCTTGCCGTCTGCGGTGAGCAAGCTGCGTAGATGACGTGAGAGGGCGGAAGAAATTTCCGCCCCGCGAGGCCGTCCTTAGGGGGCACGTTTTTTGAGCCGAACAGCTCAAAAACCCCTTCTAAGGATGGAAGATGAAGATACTTATTTTAGTCATCGTAGGCCTTATCTCTTTCCAGTCGCTCGCGGCCGAACACACGCACGCGCACGACCCCTCCGTGAAGCTTAACTTCTTCTCAAAAGATCTCGGTTACGCCGATGCCGTGGCCACGCAACGCATCCGCGTCGTCGGTGGAAAAATGACAGGCTTCGCGAAGAACTCGCGCGAGAAGCAGAAGATCCTCGACTCCTACGCCATCATCGAAGCCGTCTTCAACTCCGAGACCTTCAAAGAGCGCGTGATTAACTTCAAGAGCTCCGATGGCAAACGCGCCTACACCTCGAACCGCGGGATGACGAACGAACAGATCTACGAGTTCCTCATGCGCGCCCAGGAGCTCGTCGGGGCTCCGAACTCGGAGTTCGAGATGGACTTCGACGTGCGCCGCTACAGCCGCTTCTGGAGCAAGGTCATCGGCTACACCAATCCCGGCAAGAATAACCTCATCAACGTCAACAGCCGCTTCTACTCGAAGTTCGAGCTCCACCAGGTCTCCTCGAACATCGCGCACGAGTGGATTCACCTCATGGGCTTCTTCCACGACTCGGCCCGCGACCGCGACTCGGTTCCCTACGCCGTCGGCTACATCGTGTCGGACCTCGCCGCGCAGTTCATCCGCGACGGGTACATCGACTAATAACTGCCTCACTTAGGTGGGGATGCTTGAGATCCGAAATGGGTCCTCATAAGGGCCCTTTTCTTTTTCAAAAAGCG
>JBKHVY010000072.1:0-10849 GCA_046569805.1 Bacteriovoracia bacterium
TTCATGGCAGCTGTAAAAAAGGCATTGGGCGTATGAAATTTTTCTTCCTCTTGTTGTTCGTCCTGAGTGCCTGTGACTCGAAAAAAGAAGCTCAGCCGCGCGAGCTGCGGCTCTCGCTCTCATCGGAGCTCTCCACCCTCGACCCGGCCGGCTGCTACGACACCGTCTGTGCCCCGGTCGTTGCTAACTCCTACGAGACACTCTTCGAGTATGAGTATCTAAAGCGCCCGTATCAGTTGCGCCCGTTGCTCGCTGAAGAAATGCCCGTCTTCGAAGAAGGTGGTCGCAAGATCACCATCAAGCTAAAGAAAAATATCGGCTACCATCCGCAGTCTTTCCTCGCCCCTGGCCGAACCGTCACCTCCGAGGACATCGTCACAGCGATCAAGCGCCAGGCGTTCGTTCCGACGCAAGGTAAGGGCTGGTGGATGTTTGAGAATAAAATCGTTGGTCTCGATGACTGGCGCAAGACGGTGAAGGACGACCTCGAGCTCTGCCTTAAGACACCCGTCTCGGGACTCGCAACACCGGATGCGCACACTCTTGTGATTCGTCTCACGAAGCCCTTTCCGCAGCTCCTCTTCTCACTGGCGATGACCTTCACCTCACCTGTTCCCGCGGAGGCCGTCCGTCACTTCAAGAACGACCTCAACATGGCGATGGTGGGCACAGGCCCCTTTGTGCTGAAGGACTATAATCCGAACCAGCAGGCCATCTTCGAGCGTTACCCGGGTTACGCCACGAGCACCTATCCGACGCAAGGCGATCGCTTCGCCAACGAACAAGGCCTCCTGGCCGATGCCGGAAAGAAGCTCCCCTTCGTCGACCGCGTGTCGATGGTCGTGATGAAGGAGCAGCAGACGAGCTGGCTGAACTTCCTCAGCAACAAGATCGACATCCTCTCGCTATCGAAGGACTACTACGAAGCGGCCCTCGGCCCCAACGGAAAACTCAGCCAGGAACTCACCAACAAAAAAGTGAAGCTCCAGGTGGCACCGACGCTCATCTACTGGTGGCTCGCCTTCAACATGAAGGACCCCGTGCTTGGGAAGAACCTCCTGCTGCGCCAGGCGATCGCCCACGCGATCGACACGGAGAAGTTCATCAAGCTCTTCACCAACAACACGGGCCAGCGTGCGAACTCGATCTACCCACCCGGAGTACCAGGCTACAACCCATCAGCTGAGCTGCCTTACAAGTTCGACCTCGCCAAGGCTAAAGAACTCCTGGCAAAGGCCGGGTATCCCGACGGGAAAGGACTCCCGGAAATCACCTTCGACGTCCGTGGAAACTCGACACTCCAGCGTCAGATGTCGGAGTTCGTAGTGCAGGAACTGCGCGCCATCGGCATTCCGGCGAAGCCCAGCTTGAATTCCTTTCCCGTGTTCCTCGAGCGCTCTCGTCGCGGCGAGCTCCAGTTCTGGCACGGCGGCTGGGTGGTAGACTATCCGGACGCAGAAAACATTCTCCAGCTGCTGACCTCGAACAATTTTCCACCGGGCCCCAACGCTTCGTTCTACTCAAACAAAAGTGTCGATGCTCTGTTCGAGAAAATTTCGTTGATGGAGGAAGGACCTGAAAAGCACCAGCTCATGGAGCAGCTTGAGGCACAAGTTCACAAGGATCTACCGTGGGTCATGCTGTACTACGCACGGACGTACGTCTTAACCCAGAATCGCATTAAGAACTACCGCTACTCTGACATCATTTTTAACAATACTAAGTACTTTAATATTTCCGATCGTCCGTGACGGGTATTCCGTCACGGCCACCGCCGTCCCCGGCTTAAGACCCTGTCGCAATTGACCGATACGCCTTCAACGGCCTCCTCCCTGCAAGGTGGTAAAGATGAAGGCGCTCCTTATTCTCGGTATCCTCACTCTCGGTCTCCTGCCCGGCATAGCACACTCGCGAACCTTCCTCATTTATAGCGTGGCCCAGGATCTCCCGATGGGCGAAGAAGATCAGGTCATTCGAAAAAATTTCTACGTTAACATCGGAAGCCAGCAGGGCCTCAAGAAGGGCACTCTGCTGAACGTGTTTCGGATCATCTCAGTCCTCGACCCGTACAATGATCGCCAACGCATCAACCACAAGGTGAAGATCGGCGAACTGAAGGTCATCCACACCAATGAGGAAGCTGCCATCACGACTTTCCACAAAATGCAGAAAGACGACCTCCCGGTCCTTGAACTCGATCAGTTCGTCGTGGGCGACCACGTCGCCGTTAGCACCGACTAGTCCCGGCAGGTGAGCTCCTCGAGGCGCTTTGCCTTGAGAACCTCCCCCGTTAGAATCCCCTGGCGACACGAGCGCACGACAACGTACATCAGGTAGTCCTCCGACTGCCACTGAGTGCCCCGAGGTGCCAGGAGCAGGAGCTCCTTGATCTCCTCCCCGACGTAGAAGCCGCCAAAGGAAAAGCTTCCCCAGCTCCGTGCTTCGTCCAACTCATCACGCCATGACCGTACACATCGAGAAACGATAATTATTTTTTTCATATGGCTTCTCTTGCAAGGCAAAGACCAACCCCCTCTTGAGGCAAGGGGGGGAAATCATTTACACTAGAGAGATCGTCAGAGAAAAAATTTTCTCATTTGAGAAAAAAGGTACCCTATGAAAGAGCGCACGCTTGGACACTTACTCCTTAAGCGAGTGAGCCTTACGCCCGAGTCTCCCGCCATCGGTTGGATCGAAGCCCAGGAAATTAAGTCGCTGAGCTTTAAGAACTACAAAGTCCAGATCGAGCAAATCGCGCTGGGCTTGCAGAAGTACGGCATGGCGGTCGGGGACCGTGTTTCCATATTGGCGCAAACCTGTAAGGAATGGCACCTCTGCGACATGGCAGTCATGTGTGCGCGTGCCGTTGTTGTGCCCGTCTACCCGAGCTACCTAGGCCACGAGATCAAGTACATATTCAACCACTCACAGTCCCGCGTGCTGATCGTTGAGAATGATGCGCAGATGGAGAAGGTCATTCCGTTCCTCGGAGAGATGCCCGAGCTAAGTCTCGTGGTTGCCCTCACTGACTTTAGCGAAGAGACGAAGAAGAAGTTTCGGAACCTCGTCACCTACGTGACCTTCAAAGAACTCATGCGCGATGGCACGGAGGAACTTCGAAGTCATCCCGATCAGTTCGAGGAAGGCATCAAGCAGCTCAAGCCCGATGAAGTCGCATCTATCATTTACACCTCCGGTACTACGGGAGAACCGAAAGGTGCGGTGATAAGTCACCAAGGCTTTACAGTCATGCTGTCGAACGTTCAGAGCTTCATCAAGGGTGCCTTTGGTCCCGCTGATCGCACGCTGACCTTCCTACCGCTCTCGCACGTGCTGGGCCGCTGTGACTCGCTCTTGCCGCTCGTCTTCGGCTGGCAGAGCGTCTACGCTGAGGGCATCGAAAAAATCACAGACAACCTCATGCTCGTAAGGCCCACCATCATGCTCGCAGTCCCGCGGATCTTTGAGAAGATCTACGCAAAGATTAACGAGCAGGTTCTGGCGGGACCACTGTGGAAGCAGCAGGCCTTCAAGCTCGCGGTGGCGGCCGGTGAGGCCTACTTCGCGAAGATCGACAGTGACCGTTCGCCCGGTTCCGGCGAACTACTCGCCTTCAAGGCGGCCCAGAAAGTTGTGTTCCATCAGATCTACCAGCGCTTCGGAGGCCGCATTCGTTACTTCGTTTCCGGAGGCGCACCACTGTCACCGGACATCATCAAATTTCTCCGCTACGCCAACCTCACTGTGCTTGAAGGCTACGGGCTGACGGAGACCATTGCTCCCTGTGCTCTCAATCCACTCTCACGTCAGGTTCCTGGAACCGTAGGAAAACCGATGGGAGACGTCGAATTTCGCTTCGCCGACGACGGAGAGATCCTGATTCGATCGCAGGCGATGTTCAAGGAGTACTACCACAACCCGGAAGCGACCGCAGAAGCCTTCACTGAAGACCACTGGTTCAAATCCGGCGACATCGGCCACTTCACGGCGGAAGGGTACCTGAAAATCACTGATCGGAAGAAAGACATCATCATCACGAGCGGGGGAAAGAACGTTGCGCCTCAGAAGATCGAAAACATGCTCAAATCCCAGCGCTGGATCTCCCATGCCGTCGTGATCGGCGACAAGCGCAAGTACCTCACTGCCATTATTGGCATTGAGAAGGAGCGCTTCCTAGCTCAACTAGAGCAGCTCGGTCTTGCGGCCGATTGCTCTATGGCAGAGCTCGTCGCGCATCCGAAAGTCGTTGAGCTCATTCAGCTCGATATCGATAAGGTGAACCACGATCTGGCGCAGTTTGAATCGATCAAGAAGTTTACCGTTGTCGCAGATAAGTTCGAGACCCACAATTTCTTGACGCCCAGCTTAAAAATTAAGCGAAAAGTGGTTCTTAATCACTTCAGCAAGGAAATTGAAGCAATGTATCAATAGTTTCTTTTGACATTGAACCCGATAGCTTCTAAAAATGAGGGTTCTCAACCCTTAGCTTAAATGAGGTGCCTTATGGCCCGCGTGACCGTAGAAGATTGCCTAGAGCATGTAGAAAACCGTTATGAACTCGTCCACCTCACGGCCAAGCGCGTGAAGCAGCTGCGTGAAGGGCAAGATCCTGAAGTCAGATCACGGAACAAAGAAGTCGTTACAGCGCTCCGTGAAATTGCCGCCGGCAAGGTAAAGCACGTAATGCAGGCAGAGTACGATTCAGACGAATTCTAAGAATCATAAGCTTAGCTCTATCTTGATTCTCTTGAGCCCCTCGTCTGAGGGGCTTTTTTTTGTAATTTTTTCACTTTTCCCCAATCCCTCAACAGTTTGACTACTATCCCCAGTCGATGAAGACATTCTTCCTGAGTCTCTGCATTCTTCTCAGCACCCTAGCCTCAGCACAGACCGTGCTGAACACCCCCATAAGAGAAGAACTGAGCTTTTGGGAAAAACTCAAGGCCATCGCGAAACTCAGCGATACGTATCTCTACGGAGACATCGATAGCTATGGCCTCTCCTGGCGCTCACTCGGCAAAGGGAGCCGCTACTCTTGGTACGGGTTGCGCCGGGCCGTACGGCGAGAAGTGAAGCAATCCCGATGCAAAGTCATCGATTGCCCCGGATACATCGAGGAACTTGCGACACTTACTAACGCGCGCATGTCGAAAGCGGTTCGCGTAGAATGGCTCACCGACATGCCTGCGGCATTCGAGAAGCGCTGGTCACTCATCGACCGGGCAGAAGAATCTATTTACATCCTCACCTGGGGTATCTACGACGATGCTACGGGAACCGTCCTCGCAGAGCGGCTGCTGAAACGGTTGTCCGAAAGGCCACAGCTCGACATCCGAATCGTCGTCGATCAGAAAGTTGCCCTACTCGAGCACCACAGAGCGGTCATCGCGAACCTAACCAGTGCCTCTGAGGGAAAAATCAAAGTCATCCAATGGCATACTCCGCAGTATCGGGCGCACGTCCAGCACCGTAAACTCATGGTCGTCGATGGCGAACACGTGATGCTCGGAGGAACAAACGTCGGTGACGCCTATTCCCACATCTCCGGTGAAGACCTTTGGAAAGACGCTGACGTTTATCTCGTGGGCCGAGGCATTGGCTCCCAGGCACACGCCCAGTTTGCGTCCATCTGGAACGATCAGCTCATCGAGAATCCTGACGCTAAAACCTACGAAAAGATTGAGCCACGAGCTTTCGTCGAAGACGGGATCATTCCAACACTTCTCATTGATCATAATCCCGGAACAAGTCTTAAGAAATCAGACCACAACATCCTGAGTGCGATCTATAAGCTGATGCGAGATGCGAAGGTCTCTATCGACATTGAGAATGCGTACTTTGTCCTCGACCCGGTCATGCGTGATGCCCTAAAGAAGGCGATCAAGCGTGGTGTACGCGTTCGGATCTTTACCAATTCTGTCTCGAGCATCGACGTTCCTCTCTTGGGGAGCTTCGTCGCGAGTAGCGCACGGAAGGCCCTTGGCTACGGTGCTCAGATCTACCTAAAGACCGGCTCAACGCTCCATTCAAAGTACATGATCGTCGACGGTAAAGTCGGAATGATCGGCAGTCACAATATGCACCCTCGCTCACAAGCGCTCGACGGAGAAAATGTGGTCGTGGTGTTCGATAAGCAGATCGTGGCTGGTCTTCAGGCGAGCTTCGAAGAGGGCCTCGACGAAGCCTTTCACCCCCTGACTGGAAGCGAAGTTGGCGCGGAAAAGAGCTTAATCGATTTTGTTTTCGGAACCCTACTCTTCGATCACCTGTGACTAGGGCCGCACGCAAATCACGTGCGGCCTTGCCAAGGGTTATTTACGGAGAGCGATCTTCAGGACTTCCGAGAAGTGACGAACCGGATAGAACTTCAATCCTTTCCGGTGGCGCTCTGGAACTTCCTTGAGGTCCTTCTCGTTTTGCCACGGAAGAATGATCTGCTTAATTCCAGCGCGCTTCGCTGCGAGGACTTTTTCTTTGATGCCACCGACCGGCAACACTTTGCCGGTGAGTGAGAGTTCCCCCGTCATTGCCACATCCCCACGGACTTTTTTATTCGTGGCAAGGCTGTAGAGCGCAAGCGCCATCGTGATGCCCGCAGAAGGACCATCTTTGGGAGTTGCCCCTGCCGGCAAGTGAAGGTGGATCTCGTGCGTCGCGAGGAAGTCTGTGGCTTCCTCCGCCGGGTTCTGGGGCGTGAGCTTCATTGCGTCCGCGGGATTGCTCGGGACAGAAATCATTTTTCCGGTCTTGCGCGGAAGTGTCTTCTTGTCCTTCGCCTTCTGCGCATCGATCTCTTCCTGGAGCATCTTCTTCACGAAGCTGTACGCGAGGTTCGCAGACTCGTTCATGACGTCACCGAGCTGGCCCGTGAGCTTGAAGCCCTTCCCCTTGAGCGGAATGGATTCGATGAAAAGAATATCGCCGCCAAACGCTGTCCAAGCAAGGCCTGTAACAATCCCCGGCGAGAGCGGCTTCTCTGCTTTGTCAGTCTCGAAGCGCTTGCTGCCAATGACTTTCTCAAGATCTGCGGGTGTCGGTGCGTAGGCGCCGCGCTTCTTACTGGAAACTTTCTCGAGGGCGGCACGACGACAGAGCTTGGCGATCAACTGCTCCATCACACGGACTCCAGGCTCACGTGCGTAGTCCGAGATGAGTGACTTGAGGAGAGCTGTCGACAGCTTCAAGTCTTTTGTGGTGAGGCCGTGCTTCTTCAGCTGCTTCGGTATGACCCAGCGGGTCACGATCGAGAGTTTTTCTTCCAGCGTGTATCCAGAGATCTCGATCAGCTCCATACGATCCAGCAGTGCTTCCGGAATCTCTCCCACGTAGTTTGCGGTTGCGATGAAGAGAACCTTTGAAAGATCGAACGGGACATCTAGGTAGTTATCAATAAAAGTCTTGTTCTGCTCAGGATCAAGCACCTCGAGGAGCGCCGACGCGGGGTCCCCCTGGTAGCTCTTTCCGAGCTTATCGATCTCGTCGAGCATGATGACGGGGTTATTGACCTCGACACGCTTAAGCGCCTGAATAACTTTACCAGGCATCGCACCGACGTACGTGCGACGGTGGCCCTTGATCTCAGCTTCATCTCGCATGCCACCGAGGGAGAAGCGATAGAACTTTCTTCCGAGGGCATGGGCGATGCTTTGGCCGAGCGACGTCTTACCGACTCCCGGAGGACCCGAAAGGCAGAGGATCGTGCCGTCGTATTCGGGCTTAAGCTTCCGGACCGCAAGGAACTCGAGGATTCGTTCCTTGGCTTTTTCTAGACCGTAGTGATCCTTCTCGAGCATCTTACGAGCCGCTGCGATGTCGACCGAGTCTTCCGAGTGCTTGTTCCACGGGAGCTGGATCATCCACTGCAAGTAGGTGCGCGTAACGTTGTACTCCGGAGAGCTATCGGGGATCGACTCGAGGCGATCGAGTTCTTCGAACGCCACTCGGCGGGCGTCCTCCGGGAGGTTCGCGGCGTCGATGCCCTCCTTGAGCTTCTTCATGTCCTTCGCTTTCTCGTCCTCGTCCATGCCGAGCTCGTTGCGGATGACTTTTAGTTGCTCGCGCAGGAAGTATTCGCGCTGGTACTTGTTGACCTTGTCGTTGACCTCATCGGTGATCTTCTTCTGAATATCGGCCACGTCCTTCTCGCGCTTGAGGTACACGAGGAGCTTCGCGAAGCGCTTCTTAACGACGAGGGTCTCGAGGAAGTCTTGGGCCTCGGGTACGTCGAGCGACAAGGCGAAAGCCACGAGATCCGCGAGACTCCCCGGCGACGGAGAGTTGAGCATCGCGAGCTTCATTTCTTCGTTGAAGTACGGATTGATCTCGCTGAGTTTCTTCACCTGATTGATGACAGAACGCGTGTAGGCGTCGAGCTCTTCGTCGGGCTCGTGGATGTCACTGAAGACCTCCGGGCGGCAGAGGAGCAGTGGAGCGTCACCTGTGTATTCGAGGGCGCGATAACGGCGCATGCCGTGGACCAAGAGATTGACGCTTCCGTCTGGGAGCTTGAGCTTCTTTACGATCTTACAGAGGACGCCGACCTTGTAGATGTCTTGCGGCGTGAGTGCTTTATTCACGGCTTCCGGAGCACCCATGGTGTCGTGACCAGTCAGACCCTGCTCGTCCTCTGCTTCGTCCTCATCTTCTTCGTGCTCTTCCCCTTCCTCCTCCATCACGCCGCCGCCGTCCTTGAACTTCACGAGGTTCAAGGCGATGTAGTTGTGGCGCGCGAGGTAAGCGTCGAGCTCGGAGGTGTACTTGTCCTCGGAGAGAATGATCGGTGCGATCATCCCTGGAAAGATCGGACTATTGACGATTGGAATGATGACGACTTCCGACGGAATGTCTCCGAGGAAGTTAGCATCACTATTAGATTTCATTGCTTTTTTTTCTTTGGCCATGGAGATCTCCCCTCGGGTAACTCACCGAGGACTTAGGTTGGGGGGCTTGTTAAAACTGGGCACTCACGGACGGATGTCAATCACAAGGCGACCGGGGTTTTCTAGGTAGAAGACATCGAAGTTTACTTTCTGCTTTAGGTTCATCTCCATCGTGACTTGGTTCTGGTCGATCACAAGAAAATCAACACTCCTAACATACTTTGAGTTCGCTAGAGACTTGAGCGCAGGCGCAACGGAGGTATTAAAGAAATCGATCGTAACTTTTTTTTCACCCTCATTGATATGGCCATACAAGCGAGGCACCGAGGCACCAGGGAAGTCGACGACGACTCTTTCGTAGCCGCGATCCGCAACGAATGAACTCCGAATCGCACTGATGCTACCCGCAGGTCCTTGGTTGAGGTGAAACACGCCGTGGTTGAGGTAAATGGCCTTCTTGCGCGAGGCAAGCTTCCAGATTCTCTCTTCGTTGAGGTTCTGTGCCGCCGCAGCAAACGTGAAAAGTCCGATTAATATCAACAAGTATTTCATTGAAGCACCATCCTTGTGCCTCAAAGTCTACAAAACCCTACGGGTGAAGACAAAACCTTCTTAGCTTCGGCGCCTTAATCTAGGAAATAAAACGACGAGAACTCCCAGCATCAGAGATGTGGCCACGGCTCCCATGCCACCCGCTCCACCACCGCCAGCGGGTGGCTCCCAGCTGGCGCAGGTCGCAGAAGTGGAGGGTGTAGACTCATTCTCCTCCGCGACTGCGTTGCCGGCCAATGCCGCAGCAGAGACCTGGTTCGGACGCACCGCAAAGGTAAAGGGAGCATCGAGGCAACTAAGGTTATCGCCCAAGATCGTTTCGCGATTTTCAAAGAACGGAACGCCATCCCTCATGATTGTTGTGAGAACGAGCCAGGGCCTAGCCTTCAACCCAAAGACGTCAGGCAAAACCAAGTTATCGCGAACTTCATTCGCCGTAAGGGCACGAGGCTTGAGCTTGAGGACGACACTATTTAACGCCGAAGAACTCGAGAGGGGATATCGAATTCGGCGCGTGAAGATCGAGCGTTGAGTCCCCAGTTCGCGGTTGACGAGAGTCTCACCAAACATATTACGTGAGCGATCACCATCAACAATCGTTCCTGCGGCCCCCTGGATTTCGACGGAGAAATCCAATGCAGATCCGAACTCCGTGGTGATAACGCTAACATCGAGCTCGTACTGACTTCCGCCCGGCAGAGAAAGTCCCGAGAAATCGAGATTGATCTCTTCACTCATCACATCGCTGGTGAAGGCCGTATCGAGCACATCGTCTGATGAAAAATAGCCAACGAAGGACTGAGCTGGCTTCGCTGCTGATGCCTGGAAGTCGTAGACACCGGCGCCCGTCGAAAGCTTCTCTCTCAAATAATCTTCACCCACACGCACCTGGCAGCGAATCGTTAACACGCCAACGTCGAGGTCTGGACTTGTGGAGGTCAGGCTTAGGGGCTGCGGATGTCCCTTGCCCGCGCTTCCGCATTTCTCAAAGAAACTTCCAACGTAGGCGGCCGGACAGAATTCCGTCTTCGCGCTTCGGTAAGCATCTGATAGAGATTCAAGGTGTCGCAAGGGTTCGACGTAGAGGTAGTAAGTGTCATCAAGGTCTAGGCCCGACAGAATAAAACGACCATCCTCTTGAGAAATTGTACCCGCTGCGATAGCTCCACTTCGCGTGCTAATCGCCTGGACATGAGCTCCAAAGACGGGAACCGCGGAACCACCCATGACTGTGCCCATAATTTTTCCAAAGTTAGGGGCGCCATAGATGGTCCTTGCTCCGGCAATATCATCGGCGTGTGGCGAATGCTGCCCCTTGAACGTGGAAAAAACCATCGAACTCTCGCGAACCTCGGAGTGACCAAGGCCCATGAAGTGGCCAAATTCATGTGCGAGCACATCACCAAGGAAAACTCTAT
>JBKHVY010000073.1:0-10810 GCA_046569805.1 Bacteriovoracia bacterium
GACATCTGCTCCACGCACGTTTTTCTCGATCTCACAGTAGATCTCACCGTTGGCGAACTTTCGAATTTGGGGATTTACCAGAGGGACATCAAGGAATTCTGAGATCTTTTTGGAAAGATAGGGGATCGAGGAACCGGATACCAACACAATCCGTCTCACGTGAACTCCTCTTTGATCGAAAACAATGAAAAGTGGTTGGGGTGGCAGGGATCGAACCTGCGTATGGCAGAATCAAAATCTGCTGACTTACCACTTGTCGACACCCCAACAGAGATCAAAAAATTTGTGTCTTGAATTTAGCTTGGCCTGAGATAGATGGCAAGGAAGAAGCGCCGAGGCAGGGATGGAATACCAAGCAGTTTGGGGGCTTTTTTTGGACAGACCGGCCCCCTATGCTCTATCGTCTTTCTCAGTGTTTTCCGCATTCAAGGAGTTATTGTGCGCTCGACCAAATTAGTCCTGGCAAGCAGTCTTGTTCTACTTTCAAGCTCTGCCGTGGCGCTTCCCATCGATTGGGGCGGGTCTCTCGGTTTTGATACGACCATGATCAATAATTTTCGTCGGACAGGAGACGATATCACTAAGCCGGTTCCCGGAAACGGCACCCAGGGCATCAACAGTACCGACGATTCGGCGCACTTCCAGACTTACGTTTTCAAGCTAAATCCCCATCTGATCGTCAATGATGCGGTCTCAATCAAGGGCGAGCTCTCTTCTGGTCACACTCGCGGTGGGTTCTTTGGCGACAACACGACTCAATCTCAGGATCCCGCCAACGGTACGGGCTCGTACTTTAGCACGGTCCCTGCTCAGCGAAGCTCCTTGAACGTAAACCAACTCTATGCAGAGCTCTATGCCGATACAGCACTTGTGAAAGTGGGTCGCTTCGCTAAGGAATTTGGTACCGGGGCGATCTTGAACGCTGGGAAGAATACCTTCGACCGCTTCTTCACCCAATATGATGGCCTTCAGGGTGAAATGCGCATCGGAAACTTCGGCTTGATCCCACACTGGGCACGCTTAAGTAGTTACGACAGTGTTGCCGATCGCTCGGAACCAAACGGAAGCCGAGACGTGCGGGAAATGGGTCTCATCGCGAGCTACGATAACAAGAGCTCCAACACGACCCTCTCGGTTGCCTACACCAAGCGCTTCTCCGAAACGCGCAGCACCCTCTACAACAATGGTCGCACCGACGTCACACTCATTAACGCCTACTTCTCAAAGCAGTGGGAGAAGGTCAGCCTAACAATCGACGTCCCGACGATGTCCGGTGAGTACGGTGACGTCTATGGAAACGGCTCCACCTCGGCGCTTTCTACCTCCGCGGCCCTCGCCCATGTGATCTGGAGCCCGAGCCTTCGCTGGGACTACGGTCTTCACATCGGTCAGGTCGGCGGCGACAAAGGAAGCACTCAGAAGTTCGAAGGCATGCAGCTCAACCCGAACTACCACATCGCTGAACTCATGTTCCGCTACAACTACCCTGCCTTCAACGAAGGAAACCGCAGCATCTTCGACAGTGGCATCACGAACGCGCGCTTCTTCAAGCTCTACTCGAACTATAAGAACGACAAGTGGACCTGGAGTGTGGCCGGGATCATGGCGACGGCGCTCGAAACCGCGAAGGCCGGGAGCAAAGCGTACCACCACGAGGAGGGCTACCAATTCGATGCTCTCGACGATCAGGATAGCAACTACGGCATGGAGCTTGACCTAGGCTTCGCCTACCAGTGGAACCCCAACGTTAACTTCTCAGGTTTCGTCGCCTACTGGCTCGTCGGTGATTACTACGCGTTTAATAACGTGGCAGGTGACCAGCTCGCGAAGCAGAACGTGCTCGGTGCGGGCCTCAAGGTCGGAATAGACTTCTAAATTAAAAAGCCCCTCTTACGAGGGGCTTTTTTTTAGCGATAAAACTGCATTCCCAATCCCATGTTCTGGGAGAACTGTGGCGTCTGAGTCATCCACGGCTGCTGCATTCCGAAGGGAGCCTGTAAGCCCATGCCTCCGGCGCCCCACTGGTAGGGGTTCTGCTGCTGCCCCCAGGGATTATTCGTAGGCTGGTAGAAGGGTTGCTGCTGCTGGCCCATAGCGCCCTGGAAGTTGAAGGTATATCCCTGGCCCCCGTGCTGGAGACCATGCCCCATCGGCTGCTGCATCTGCGGCATGTACGGGTTAAAGTTCTGGTACTGCTGCTGGCCCCAGGGAGCTCCAATGATTTGATTCTGAAACTGCCCTGAGAACTGTTGACCCTGCATCTGCGGATTATACTGCATGCCTGGCATGAACTGCGGTTGCTGGGTTGGCATTTGCGACTGCTGAAGCTGGAGATTCTGGACCGGGAATTGGTACATTGGTGCTTGAGCATCTGCAGCGCGATCAGCTCTTGGCGCCTCAACGGCAGGCCCACGAGGAGCTTCGTCTCTTGCAGGTGTTGTTGACTCGGTTGGTGCTTCGGTCTGCGGCTCTGATTGCGCAGCGATGTAGCGCTCGCCTTGTTGCTCCCATTCACGGAAGGTACGCGCCTTCGCTTCTAAGTCGTTGGCGATGGCCGCATCAGAGTTGTTGTAGCGCTCGAGGAGAGCGCGAAGCTCCTGAATCCGTTGCATGGAGTCCTGCGCGCACTTCTGAGTGTTTCGGAAGTACCGGAAGCAGTAGCCGGCCGGGGGAGTGATGCGGGCCACTTCGTCGTTGATTTCAAGCTGATAGTTACTCGTACGTATCTGAATATTTTTTCGGTGCTGAGATGCGAGGCCCTGGAAGTATTCAGACCTTCCAGTGAGGCGTCCTGTCTGGACCTCAAACTGCTCCTTGCGAGCGACAAGGTTGCGCTGGAACTGCTGTTTGCCGTCTGAGATGCGCTGACGCGCGACTCTTGGGGTCACCAAAACTCCACCTTCGTTGGCGCCAAGGCGACCATAGTTCTTTGCCGTCAAGTGAACAACGTTCACCTGCGCGGCTTCGTCGAAGAGGCCCTTGGCCATCAACTTATCCATGTCCTTTTCCGTGATGAACGGCGCAGACCGGTAAGACGCGAGCTGGCGCATGAGACCTTTGAGCTCTTCTTCTTTTAAGCGACGTTCCTGGCCACTAGGTAGAGAGCCGATCTTTTGATGAAGGTCGCTTATGCGAGTGGTAAGGGGATCGACGATGTAGCGCTGGAAATCCGCCAAAACGGAATAGTCTTGCGTCTCGAGCTTCTCGCCTTTCTGGATGAGCTCCGCGAGCTTCTTGTAGTCCTTTAGGATGAGTTCGTCGCGGATGGCGCCGAGGCTCGTCTGGTACTGAGAATAGCGCTCGAGGAAGTCGGCGATGTGACGATAGTTTCCGCTATCACAGATTAGCTGCGCTTGTTCATCGAGGCGCATGCGCTCAGAGTCTTCTGGCGAATAGACCGCGTAGCCACCCTGACGGATGTCTTCCATGTAATAGCAGTCTTTCTCCGACTGCTTCTTGTAGAGTGCACTCGCGGCTGGAAGGTGAGAGCCGAACCAGACGTTTCCGGAGTTTTCGACACCATTAAATGAGATATCGAGGTCGCGAATGACCATCTTATCACTACGAACGGCACCTGTTGAGTCGACGACACCTGTCTCCCGGAGACACTGCTGGAATCCGGCGAAATCGGGCTTTACCTTAATCGTTTTTTCAACCTGCTCCTTGGCAGTATTCACTTCCATAACTTTGTATTCGCACTCCGAACCGCCGCAGCCCTTAATCTTGAGCTCAACGACGTAGTTCGGAAAGTCGGTGGTCGGAGTTCGAAGACCCCACTCCAACATACCATTGCAGTTCGAGAGGAAATCTCCACCACGAACGTTCAACTGGCCCTGAGCGGCGTCGTGAGAAAGCTGCAGTGACGAGCCCTTTGTTCGCATCATGGCCGCAACGTATTTAAGCGGAAGAGTGGTCTGTCCAGAGCTGGGACAGTTTTGAGAAGTGGCACTTGAGGTGACTCCAGGGACACTCGGAGGTGTCACCTGCGTGGGAGTGCCTGAGCTACCTCCGTTCGTCGTAGTGCGTGAGCCCGCTCCATCCGTTTGAGAGGAGAGCAGGCCCTGGAGTAAATCATTCGCTTGAGCAGTACTCGCGATGAGAGAAAATGCTACAACCGAAGTTATCATTTTTTTCATAGGCCAAACCTTTGATCAGTCCTTGAGTTATCTCAGCGGCTTTTCGGACCAAAGACCTGATTTCTTGAGGAATCCTCAGCCCAGATGCTGGGGGTCCACGTCTATTTTCATGGAAATGCCTGAAATTGCAGACCAATTCATCTGGAATGAATTAAGAAGATTGTGCAGTTGGTTTACGTCTTGGGACTTGAGCAGGACTGTCCAGCTATACTGATTCGCGCGCTTTTCCACAACAGTGGGCCTAGGTCCCAAGATCTGAACCTGGTTAAAATGCGACGAGGTCAGCCCCCTGAGCATGGGCTCCACCACGTCTGTCATGTGAACGATGAGCTTCGATTGATCGCGGCCAGTGAAGTACAAAGAAGCTAATCGAAAATACGGCGGACACTGGCACATCTGACGAACCTTCGACTCGGGATCGTAGAAGCCGTCGAAAGATTGCTGCTGAATAAGCTCAAACAAAGGGGCATCAGGATTTGCTGTCTGAATGAAAACTTTCCCGTCATGCGAATACCGGCCGGCGCGCCCTGCGACCTGGACGACGGTCTGCCAGATCTTTTCGGTTGCCCGGAAGTCGGGCATGTTGAGCTGGTTATCGATCCCGAGGATAACCACTTTCTTCACGCGACGAAAGTTGTGTCCCTTGGAAAGCATCTGCGTCCCAACAAGGATATCAATCGCTCCGGAATGAAAACGCGTCAGCTTGTCCTGAAGATCTTTAAACGTTTTTATTTCGTCTCTATCAAAGCGCTCAATCGTGGCGCTGGGCAGAGCTCGGCGAAGTTCTTCTTGCACACGCTCGGTACCGAAGCCCTTCTGTAATAGCGTGAGATTTCCACACTTCGGACACCCCTGCGGCAGCGGCTCGTGGTACTCGCAGTGCTGACAACTCAGGATGTTCTTTTGCTTAAAGTAGCGCATGGTGACGGAGCAGTTTTTGCAATGAAACTGGTGCCCACAAGCGCGACACTGAACGTAGTTCGCGAAACCCAGGCGATTAATGAAGACGAGCGCCTGTTCACCATTCGTCACGGCTTCGGCCAGTGCGTCGATGGCCTTCGGATGGAGAGGCCAGTGGTCCTTCGTCGGATCTTGCGTTCGATCTTTGATCTTCGTATCAACGAGAACGATTTCTGGCAGTGAGGCATCGGTGACACGTTCCCGCAGAGGATAGTAAAACGTACCCGGCAACTTCGCATTGAAGTTCTGCCACATTTCCAGCGCCGGGGTTGCCGACCCGAGCACCACAGGGCAGTTTGCGATCTGGGCCTTCTTGATCGCGACATCACGGGCATTATATGGACACCGATCGTCCTGCTTGAAAGAGCTATCGTGCTCTTCGTCGACGACAATTAGGCCGAGGTTTTTAATGGGTAAGAAGACGGCACTCCGCACGCCAATAAACATCGCCGGCGAAGCCGGAACAGAGGCTTCTTTCCAGATCAAAAACTTCTCGGAAGCCGTGACCTCACTATGAAAGGTATAGACCGGACAACAGATGTGCCGGCTAAACGTCTCCACGAATTGCGGAGTAAGATTAATCTCTGGCAAAAGATAGAGCACACTCTTACCATGGCCCAAGACAGATCGAATGAGCTCAAGAAATATCAGCGTTTTCCCCGAGCCGGTCACACCGTGAATAAGGTGCTTCGAGAAATTTGTCCCTTGTGTCTGAATTGTTTTAATTACCGTGGACTGTGCGTCTGTCGGCTGAAAATCGACCGGAACACCTTTACCGATGATAGGCTTAAGGGGCCGCGGCTTTTTCTTTGTCGCTGGCAAACTGTCAGCGATGAGTTGACCCAAACCGTAGTGGTAATACTCAGACATCCACTGAAATAACTTCAAGTCATCGGGAGAGAGCTTCGGGTAGTCGGACCGCAGCGCCAAAACGTCTTTTGCAGCGATTCCCACGGGTGCCGTATCGCTTACTTCAAGAACACAGCCGATCTCTTTTCGTCGTCCCAGCGGCACGTCAACCATGTCGCCAACAGAAAGCGACATGCCCACAGGCACACTGTACGTGAGTCCCTGGTTCTTTATCGGATAGTTGACGGCGACGCGTGCAAACATCAGAGGAAGAAACCGGGCCGCTCAACAGTCTCTTGCTTTTGCCGGAGCACCAAGTCGTAGCGCTTAAGACGATTTACGAGTTCAGGGTGAGTTTCATTAAAAGTTCGAACTCCCATGACCTCAACCTTCCAAACTTGGTCCTGCATTCCCTTAACCGTTATCAAGCGAGGCATGTTGTGAACACCGTTCAGCAAAAGATAATCACGAAACTGTAGCTCGATCTCACTTGGCCCACTTTTCATGAGGACCTGCTGAATGTGGCGCTTATCATCGCTGACCCACGCTTCGAAGCCTTCGGCTTTGACGTGCCAGGCTGGAAGACCCTGGTGCCGCGTGAGTGAAACCTGCTTCGTGTCCTGATACATCGGCGATGACAGGATTTGCTCAACTCGGACCTTTTCATTTGCGTCTGCTGGGTTGATCGGCGAATCTTCCGCGAGAGATCCTCGGCCACCGTTGTTCTTCTGTAGCCATGACCTGTGCCGCAGAAGAAGATTTTTCTTCTCCTGGTTGATCAGATCATCGTTCTTGCGCACGGAAATTTCTTTGCTCCGCAGAAAGTCGACGAGGAAAGACCCATCGTTAATGAGAAGCGAATTTAGCAAGGAGACAAAAAGACCGCGTTCAAGAGCATTCGGCGTCGAGCCAAATGAACGTGGGGAAAGCTCTGAAATGAAAACTTTATCAACTAATGATGCATCCGTCATGGAGGGAGCACGATAGATCAATTGCGTCAGCTTAAGTCTGCCCTGCGGAGTAACGTTATAAATCCAACGCACCCAGAGATCTGCCTTTTTTTCAGTGGACGTGGTTTCCTCAAAGAGGCTGTGCAGAGAAACTTTTGCCGAAACCATGATGGCGTTCGTTGTGACATCCGGATTGTTACCATTTCGAAACAGTGACTCAACGGTCGGTACATAACCAAACGCAGGAAGAGCTACGACGAGGGCAATAAAAAAATATTTCACAGCTCTACTCCATGGCGCTTAAGACGATCACGAATGATAGAGGCTACCGTGCCCTTGAGTTCTGGATCCCGCAGGGCAAAGTCAATCGTGGCTTCTAGGTACCCAACAAGGTTCCCCGTGTCGAAACGCTCACCACCGAACAAGTGGGCATAAACCTCGCGCCTTGAGCAGAGGACGTTGATCGCGTCAGTAAGTTGGTACTCATTTCCCGCTCCACGCGGAATTGAAAGAAGCACATCAAAAATATCCGGAGAGAGAATGTAGCGCCCGGGGGTCGCAAGTCGCGATGGAGCTTCCGCGGGCCTTGGCTTTTCCACCATCGCTTGCATCCGTAGCGTTCGTGGGTCCGTAGCGAGTGGGGTTCCGCTGATGATCCCGTAGCGCGAGGTGTGCTCAAGCGGAACCTCCATGGCGCCGATGACCGGAGCACCATTGTAGGTCTCAGAAACCTCGATGAGCTGCTTAATGCACGGAGTTTTATTGACGACGATGTCGTCACCCAGAAGAACGGCGAAGGTCTCCTGGTCGACAAGTTCGCGCGCACAAAGAACGGCGTGACCTAATCCAAGCTGTTCTTTTTGGCGAACACTCGTAACGTCAACCATGGTACCGATCTTCCGGATCATTTCGAGCTCACGTGTTTTACCGGTCTTCTCGAGAAACGCCTCGAGCTCTTGGTTGCGGTCGAAGTAATCCTCCACCGCGAACTTACCGGCTGACGTAACGAAAATGATCTGCTCGATGCCCGAGTCGACCGCTTCCATCACCACGTGATGGATCATCGGAATGTTGAGAATTGGAATAATTTCTTTGGCGATTTGCTTCGTGGCCGGAAGGAATCTTGTTCCTTTGCCGGCGATCGGAATCACCGCTTTCTTGATTTTCATGAAAGTCCTTGAGTTCTGCTCTCATCATGGTTTAGCTTGGAAGTGAGCATAGCACAATTTCATAGGTTTCCATCATGCGTCTCATCTTAGTTTTCCTAACAATTTTGTCTCTTAACGCGTCTGCGCAAGTGCGTCCCTTCCAAACGACGCGCCTCGTTTCCACGAGTGGCGCAGGAGTGGGTTCCGTTCTGGTAAACGAGTCTGCAATTTTAAATCCAGCCTCCCTCGCATTTTTTTCTGGCACATACGTCTCTTATCAAAATACGCGCTCAGAACTTCGATCGGAAAATCCTCAGCGCGAAGTACAGGGCCAATCCTTCTCCCGTTCAAATCGAAATGAAGGATATTTTATTTTCGATAACTCGACCCCCGTAAAGGGTGGGTTTAGTTACCAGTACCAAAATGAAAACGGCATCCAGCGCCGGCGAACGACTGCAACCCTGGCCGCGGCACTAGGAACTAGCCTCACGGCAGGCCTGCTGTATAAATACACCGAAGATACTGGACCGATTGGGTCAACAAAGCGTCATCGTGTGGCTCACCCCCTCACTCTCGGCCTCACCTGGATTGCGATGCCCAAGTTAACTTTGGGTGTCATCTGGAGCGATCCAGGTCAAGCAGTTCCTGGTGAATCGGAGGCCGTTCTTGGTTCTCAATTTTCAATTACCGAGCGCCTCATAGTTATGTTTGATGCTGGCTCTGATCCCACCCGTCGCTATTCCGATACCATGGCCTGGAAAGGTGCAGTTCAGTACAATCCGCTCGGTGATCTTTTTTTGCGACTCAGTCGCTTTAGCGACAAGGCCCAAAACCTTGAAGGCGAAGCCTGGGGAGTGAGTTGGACTGGTCCCAAGCTAGGTCTTGATTTCGCCGTTAAGACTTCCCACCAATTGGAAGACAAATCTAGTTTCCTCTTCCGACGTGAGAAGATGAACGAATATTCGTTCGCTGCCAACCTGCGATTCTAAATATTTAGGCCCGCGCCGTGATCGTTCGATAAGTCCGCATGACCGCAGGTGGACAATATAAGAAGCAGATGAAAGAGGCGCTGAAGGAGCGCGAGCACAAACTTATGCTTAAGCATAAGTACGACACTCGCATCACGAACGTTCGCCAGGGAAAGGAAGCCTTTGCGAAAGGCGACTTCATCACCGCCATTCGGCGCTACACTGAGTACCTTGAGACCATCGCCGAGGTGAATGGCGTCTCGAGCATCTACGAGATCAAGCCGGCGCACTTCGATAAGACGAAAGACCTCACCGAGCTTCTGATGATCAGCCATCTCTACTTCGAACTTGCGAAGGTTTACGACGCCACCGACAAGTTCCACGAGGATTCGAAGAAGTGTCTTGACCAGTTTATCCTCTTCACCGCCAACCAGCCGTTTCAAGTTGTGAATTCGGAGATGTTCCGCAAACATCTCCGGAAATTTAAATTCAAAAATCATGATGTTTTTTTTAATGCTTACCGGCAGATTTTTGTAAAGTCGCGACAGTGCTACATCGCAACTCATTGCTTCGGAGAAGTCCATCCGATAACGGAAAGCCTGCGCGACTTTAAACGGGAACTCCTGCGCCTTCCCGGCGGCACACACTTTGTGGCCCTCTATTACCGGTGCTCTACTCAGTGGCTGAAAATCATCGACGTCGTGCCCATAATGGGTGCCCTCACTACGCCTGTGTTTCGTTGGGCGCTAAGAGTGTTCTCAAAAAGTCGACTCCGACGTATACTGAGCTGATGAGCATTCTCAATCGACTTTTCATCGCAGAATGGTTTAAGGCCCTCGTAGGGGCGCTCGTTGCGCTCTTACTTTTGGTCACGAGTGCCGACATCATTAATGGCTTCCTACGCGGCAAAGAAGGCGATCGAGTCTTATTGGAGTGGCTACTTAAAATGCCTGACCTTACGGGAAAAATGCTTCCCGTCACTTGCCTCATCGCAACCCTCTTCACCTTCAACCGCCTCAAGTCCCATAACGAACTGATCGCCGCCTTGGCGGCGGGATTCTCGCACCTGAAGCTCACACTTCTCATTGCCACGTGCTCGCTGACCGTAGTTGGTCTTCAATTTTTTAACCTCGGATTCCTCGAACCTCACGCAAATAAAATTAAGCGCCAGGAGATCGAGCGCAGCCGCGCCTCCGAAGGCAAATACCTCACCCGCAGCATGGCGACGGGAGGTCAATTTTGGTTCAAGTCTAAAGATTATTTTGCGACCTTCGCGCAGTTCGACAAGGCCCAAGGCGCACTTTTGGGCATTCGTTTCTACTACTATGCTACTTCGGGTCTCACCACCAAGATTATTTCTGCCGACGCCGCAGTCAGCGTGAACGGGCAGGACTGGATGCTCCGAAATGTAACGACTCTCGAGGACTTGAGCGGAAGTCGTTTTCCTCGACAAGAAACACACAAAGAATTGCCTATCACTTTGAACGAAACGCTTAGTGACTTTGGCGAGTTCGAAGCTGACCTTACAACGCTATCCTGGTTCAGCCTCTATGACTTTGTTTCAAAAATTGAGCAAACAGGAATTAACACCAGTGAATACAAGATCATCCTGCATCAGAAGTTAGCACTTTCCTTGGCGTGTCTGGTTTTTGCGCTTATTCCCATGGGGGCCATGTACAGGCCAAGTCGACGCTCGGATTCGTTCGGAAAAAACGTCGCCATTACCCTGATACTTACCATCGGCTTCTGGGTAGCTTTTTCAGCCACTCTTTCATTCGGCCAAACTGGTAAAATTCCGT
>JBKHVY010000074.1:0-10728 GCA_046569805.1 Bacteriovoracia bacterium
AGGCGAAATTACCACCCGAGGAGAAACCCGACACAGTCACTTTGCCGAAGGCCGAGAAAGACATTCCTAAGACAAGCAGCAGCGATGCAATAAGATTCATGCTATTGTCATAGCTCGAGGGCAGTCAGTTCGCATAGAGGAAAGAGAGCAAAAAACCATCTCAACAGCATGAAAACACTGAAATTTATTTTTATTCTAATCTGCGTTTCAGGCTGTGCGTTTAAGTCGCTGGGGATTTCACAACTTGATAACCTCATCGAGTTTCAAACCTCCACACGCCTTGACCTCTACCACCACCAGAAGAAGCACCTGGAAGCTCAAGTCACCGGTTTCCTAAAAGACGAGCAAAAGCGAAGCTCAAAGGCACGGGAGTTGCTCGATGCCTTAACGCTGGAAGACCTGAGTGGATTCCCCCAGATCTGGAAGGAGATCACCTTAGAGTACAACCGCATCGCCCTCGCCTATTCCCGCATCCTCGTCCATCACCTGACGGAGCTCGATCAAAAGCAGCAGGATCATTTCTTTCAAAAAATGAAAGACGAAAACCGTGAGATCGAGGATCGACTTAAAGACGAATCACTCAAACGCTATGAGGAGCGCGTAGAATTTTTCCTCGGGAGCATCAATTCTTCTCAGCGCCAATTCTTGCGCCAAGAGCTTCCTCGGCTAAAGGAGCGCTCGCGCCAGCGCCTGCAGCGGCGCCAACAACTGCATGCCAAACTCAAGCATATCCTCGAGCAACTTAAAACTTCTCCCGAGCGCTTAGAGGAAACCTACCAGGCCTTCGTAAGTTACCAAAACGAAACTCTCGCTGCGCAAGCTCCCGTGCTTGAGATGATTCAAGGCATCGCGCGCCTTGCGGACTCAGAGCAGAAGAAGGCGTTTCTCGGAAAGCGGGAGGAAGCGCTGGAACTCCTCGAACTCTTCCAAAAGGCCCAGTACTAACGCTCCAGAACGTCGAACTCACGAGCGGACCCGTCTGCGCTCGAAAGGGAAATGAAAAAGGGTAAGCGACCAATCTCACGGCCATCGGTTGTCTCCACGGCCACGCGCCAATCGCCTTCACTGTAGTTGGCCTTCACCGCGTTCCCCCGATAGCCCCCGACTCTTCCCCCAGTCACACGCATGGGAATTTTATCGGTCGTGACCCAGCCTTGAGCGAGGTCGTACTTTTGCCAGTGCAGGATAACCGTGTCGTCAAAGCGGGCAGGCGAAAAAATGCGTGCAAAGAAATGCACCTTGTCACCGGGCCTGGCCTTAAAGTCCTGGTCACCGTTGTTCCAAAACTTCCACCACGGATTCTCGTGGTAGAGCTTGTGGCCTGACGCTGTCTTCTCGATACGGTGATAGACGCCCATCTCTTCGATGGCAAGCGGCACCGGGGGAATCCAGCCAATGAGATAGAACAAAAAGAAGAGCCCCGACACGCTCGCCCCGGGAAGCACCAAGCGTCGCATGAGGAGCTCGCGCGAGAGAAGCTTGCGCTCCAAGAGCCGCAGCCACCCGAAGAGAACGCTTCCTGTGAGAAGCAGTGCCAGGAGAAAAGGCACACGCCCCACGAACCCTAAGAGCACGGGAACCATCATGCTAAAGAACGAAAACAGGCAAATAACAAAGAGCCCGATCTTCGTGTCAACGCCCCGGCGCTGTACGCCTTCGAGTTCATTGGCAACCATGATCAGCATCAGGACACCGACGAAGGTCAGTGACGAGAACACCGATGCGCTCTTCAGAAAAAAGAGCGAATACACACTCAGAAGACTTCCCAGCATGAAGTGCACGATGAAACTGCGCGCGTCCCAGAGCTTTGTAAGACGCACGAAGGGAGCAGGAAGCCCCTCCTGCCACAGAAACTCCAGGGACAAGATGCTGCCGATGATGAGGAGGTAGAGAACCTGATGGACGACGGAAAAGAGATCGTCGATCTGCGACAGGGTCACGACATCAAAAACAAAGCCTCCGAGGAAAAATCCTGCGTCAACGCGCGGGCCATATCGTCGGTAAAAATCCTGGGCTCGCGCGGTCACCTGGCGCATGGGTACTCTTTCGTTAGATGGGTCGAAGGACTCTCATTGTGCGCAAAACGAGCTCCTCTGTCACGAGTGCCATGAGCCCCCAACCTAAATAAAACGGCGCCGTCTCGTGCAACGACTCAAGGCCCGCAACAAGCTTGATGCCCATGAGAATGATCACAAGGGCCACCAGTGGCGGAACCACGATGACGTAGTGCTGGCGCCAAACATAGCGCCATTCTGCGCGTGTCAAAACCACCGAGCCCGTGAGCGTCCCGGCGCCAACGAACACCGCTGCACAAAACACGCCGCAGGCGAATGCACCATAGGGCATCACCCAATGAGAAATCCCGTGGCCTCCGCCCCAGGGACCCACTCCGAACTGCGGGCAGACAAGAAGTGTCAACGCTGCCCCCAGCACCAAAGCGCTGTAGAAGCGCAGCAGGGTCTGGCGCGGGGCGAGGCTCACCTGCGCGTAGGCGAGCACCTGTTCAGAAAGTTGTGTCGGTAAGGGTCTCATGCCATCTCCTTTCGAAGTGTTCGTAGCGTGCGGCTCAATCGCTGGCGTAGGGAGGCTTCGCTGGTTCCATAGCGCTGGGATAGCTCTTGGTAGCTTCGTCCCCCTAGGTAGTGCTCTTTTAGGAGGTCTCGCTCGCGCTCGGGGACACCCTCGAGCCACTCGTCCACGTCAGTCGTAACCTCTGTGGAAACATCGGCTTGGGTGAGTGCATCCGTTCGGCGCACTCTTTCGCGGCGGTAGTCGTCGACGAAGAGGTTGCGCGCCAGCACCAGGAGCCAGGGTAAAAACGGTGATCCGTTCCATTGCTCGCGGCGCTCGAGAACGCGGGCGAAGCACTCCTGGAAAAGGTCCTCGGCTTTCGTCGGTGCGCGCTTCACCAGGAACCTCCACACGCGCTCCCGGTGCCGTGCGAAGAGTTCCTCGAACGCGAGCATGTCGTCCTGTTGCAATCGCCGCATGAGGTCTTCGTCGGTCGGTTTATCCATAGAGGAATCTTGGCAAGACGTAGGTAAAGAAGACACCGAAAAGGTTAATCACCACGGCCCCCCAGTAAACGACACCGCTCCATTTTTTTGTGCGCTCGCAGCTCTCGCGAGCGTCTATGGGGCAAGGTTGGTTCGAGGCCCAGCGACGCACGAAGTAGGTTAACGTGAGCATCACTAGGCTTCCGCCGAAGAGCCACGCCTTCTGCTCCGAGAGCCAGATGAGCTGCGGGAAGCTTCCCAGGAGACTCACGAGGCTTGCGCCCATGCCCAGCGCCACGAGCAGCGATGGCAGGGCACAGCAGATGAGCGTCCCGAAGCTCCCGAAGAGGCTCGCCCAGGCGGCGAGCCAGTTCGCGCTATTGGCGCTTGATGTCGACGACTTCATAACCAGCGTCCTTGATGAGGGCCTCGATCTTTGCGTCCGGAAGCACCACTTTTTTTTCGTTCTGTACCGTCACGCGCTTTTGGTCGAGGTCGACGTCGACCTTGTCGATCCCGAGCGACGAGAACTTCTTTTTTATCCCCTGCGCGCACATCGAACACACCATGCCTTTGACACCGAAGGTGATGGTTTCTGCCAGGGCAGAGAAACTTACCAGAAGGCCTAGGAGAATCAAAAGTTTCATACGAACTCCTTTCTTAGAGATGGATCATGAGATTGAGCATCATGTCACCCTTGAGTGAGGCGCCCATTTCCCACAAGACGTTATGGTAGAAAAACCGCAAGAGCGGTGTGACCTTCGCTTCGCGTGCGGTGATGGGGTCGTACCACACCTGCACCATGGCCCAGGACTGGAGCGACTTGAAGTCCGCCATGATAGGCGAGACGCCGATGCGTCCGACCCAGATGCCGGTGTCTTCCTGGGCGCTCCCGAGGTGGAGGTACTTGCCGGACAGGTAGAGCTTGCGCGTCTCCCAGTCGGCCTCGAGGCCCGTCATGTAGCCGAGGCGATTTTTTTCTGTGGCGGATTCCGTGCGGCCCAGACCCGCGTGCAGGTACAGGTTCCCCTGCGACTCCTCTCCGTTGTAGCGGTAGACCAGGTGGTTGAGCTTCGCCAGCTGCCACTCGGACTCGTTCACGCCGTCGGTGAGGCGCCAGTAGTTGACGCCGGCCGACCAGCGCGGGTCGAACGAGTACGAGACGTTGGCGTCCGTCATGTCCCCCATGGTCATGCTGGAGGCGACGATGCCGTCTTTGTAGATCACAGGATGCGCCAGCGCGGTGCCGCTCAGGAGGAGAAAAAAGATGACTAAGTATCTGCTCTGCATAAGACCCCTTTTGTAGGGAAGACGGGTGGCCCCGGGCGTTTGTGACAAGCTGTGAATTTATTTTCTAATAGCTTTTCTCGATTGTCGTCTATTATGCTCAGACTCCCCTCATTTAGGATTTAAGTCTATGATGTTCCTTGCCCTCCTCCTTAGCACCCAGCTCCAGGCCCAGACTCCCCTCGTGGAGAAGAAGACCTTCACCCTCGCGAGCTACACCACGGAAACCGGAAAGACCATCGCACCCGTGAAGGTCGGCTACGAGACCTACGGCACCCTTAACGACGCCAAAGACAATGCCATCCTGATCTCGCATTTTTATTCTGGTAATTCCCACGCCGCCGGGAAATACGCCGAAGCGGACCCTTATCCAGGATACTGGGACAGTATCATTGGCCCAGGTAAGGCCATCGATACCAACAAGTACTTTGTGATTAGCTCCGACACGATCGTTAACATCGCACCGCTAAATCCACAGGTCATCACCACGGGCCCCGCCTCGATCAACCCGAAGACGAAGAAACCCTACGGCATGAGCTTTCCGCTTGTAGGCGTGCGCGACTTCGTCAACGTCCAGCGCGAACTCGTGAAGTCCCTCGGGATCACTCAGCTGCACGCGGCGATCGGTGCCTCTGGCGGCGCCGCTCAGGTCATGGACTACGCCGCGGCCTACCCCGCCGAGGTGAAAAACGTCGTTTCGGTCATTGGCCCCGGACTCTCCATGCCTCCCTACGTGATCCAGCTCCTCAACATGTGGGCGATGCCGATCCGCATGGATCGCCACTGGAACGGTGGCAACTATTATGGAAAAAAACAGCAACCGACTCAGGGTGTGCAAGAATCGATGAAGTTCGTCATCCTCTCTGCTGTCTATCATGACTGGGTAGAAAAGACCTTCGGGGCAAACCTCGCCACCGATCACAAGCTTCCACTCGCAAACCTCGAACACCTATTCACGGTCGAAGCGGGCTTTGTGGCCATGGGAAAACTCCGCGGCGCGGCCATCGACGCCAACTCGTTTCTCTACACTGCACGAGCGATCCAGACCTTTAACGTGGAAGAGCTCGCGAAGAACATCCAAGCAAAAACGCTCTTCATTCCCGCCACCACGGATCTCATTTTCCCTCCAGAGGTATCCTACCGAGCGATGAAAAAACTCTGTGACCTTGGAAAGCACGCAGAGGCGATCGAGCTCAAAGGTACCGGCGGCCACCTCGATGGACTGTTTGTGATCGCTCAGGCGCAGGATAAGATTCGCAGCTTCCTGAGCGGAAAAACCGCTCGGAAGTGTGGCGAAAAGATCTAGCGAAGCACAAACTTCACGCGGTATCCGTTTAGGCCCGGAACCGCTGAAGTGATGGTCATGTGCATGTCCCCGAAGCCCACGCCCGGGATGTCCGGGTGGTAGATCGCTTCGAGTCGAGCCTTGCCGCTGGTAGGCACGATCTCGATCAGAAACCCATCGCGGAAGTGTTTCCAGTCCGCGCGCTTCAAGAAGCGCACGGTGCCCTGAGGAAAGTGGATGAGCTTCTTCATTTCTAGCTCAAGGTAGCCGCGCTCATCGCGGAACATGTCCGGAAGCTCGACCTCGGTCACGCCCTTCAGATCATCGTTCGACACCAAGGGCACCCAGCCCTTTTTTTCGAGAGCATAGGTGATCCGTGTGACGAAGCGATCTGTGTCAAGGATCTCGACCGTCGCCTTCCCACTCTTGTGGAGTCGCCCCTCGAGGATCTGGAACTGGGACCGTTGCTGGGCCCAGGCAGAACTCGAAAGAACAAACAGAATCGCAGTAAGTAGTTTCATAAGTTACTTGAGGATGATTTCCTGCATGTCGCGGGTTTCATCTCTCTTTCCATCAGAGTTATTTGGGACGTAGAGCACGAAGGGACGCTTCACTTGGTTCGGGAGGTCGACGGCCTGTGAGCTGAACGCATCTACCGCCACCACTTCCGGCATGCTAACAAAATTCTTCGGGAGCTTAACGTTGAACCATTTCTCGTTCTTCATGAAGTCTTCCGGCATGACCGCATTGTCGGTCTCGTAAAGGGCCGCGAGCTTAATACGCAGGTCACCGTTCTCAAGGCGGCTCAAGAGATTGAGCTCCATCTCCATGACCGAAACGGAAGTCATGTGAAGCGGGATCACTTGCGTCACGCCAAGGATCGCGTCGACGTAGTTCTCAGGGTTTTGGTCTTCGCCACGCGAGTCACGCTGGGCCGCCTCAAACGAAACGCGAAGCTCTTTCGCTTTCTGCGCATCGAGGAGAACCGAGTAGAAACCGGCCGGAGCAATCGTCGCCAACCCCGGGAGGTAGGTGTGAGGGATCGAGACCCATTCCTGATCAACTACGCCGTCGTTGTTGCCATCGATCTGCATCGAAATAGCACAGGCCTGCCAGTGACTGACTGACTCGTAGAGTTTCACGGCCACCTGAAGGAAGCTCTTCTCCTCCTCCCCGACTTTCTTCTTCACCAAACGGTAGCCAGCAGACTTGAGGTCACACGCCCGTGAACGGATCCCCGCGAGCTCTCCGGCACTCGGCTTGCGCTCGTCGCGTCCCATAAGGTGGAACGGAAGGACACTTCCTTTAATGGCACTCGCGTTTGCCAAGACGACGTTCGTAGAATCTTTCGAAGGGACCACTGCTGGTGCCGACACAAGCGCCGACTGGTGGATCACTGCGAGGACTGGGAAGTTCGCGATCACGCCTTCAGACGAAACGAGCTTCACGAAGCCTTCGAAGTTGGCACGCTCGACGTTCGTGCGAGAAAGCGTGAAGCTTAAGTTCAGATCCAGACTCGCGCCCGCTGCGATCGTGACCTCTTCTGTGCGAGCGAGGTCGAGGCCCGGAGTAAAATCAGTCTCAAGGCGGAAAGTTACCGCTTCAGCAGAGATGTTCTTGAGAGACAGGACCTCCGTACGCTGGCGATCGACCAGTAGGTCCATCTTTCCAAGTGAGAAGGCACCGCGATTTGGAACGAGCTTCGCTTGAGCTGCCTTCATCACGTCCACGCGGCCCGCACCTTGTGCGGTTACCGGATAGCGGTTGCCTTTGCTGTCGGCGATGATGCGAGCGGTGCTCATGAGGATGTGCTTGTGATCGAGGACCGAGAGCGTTGGGTAGCGCTGCTTCATCAGGGCGAGGACGCCGCCCATGTGCGGAGACGCCATCGACGTTCCGTTCAAGCGAGCAACAGCTGACCCCTTCCCCGCGTCCGCCGAGATGACCTGCTGGCCCGGGGCTACGATCTCAGGTTTGATGATGCCGTCTTCTGATCGCGGGCCTCGAGAAGAGAAGTTTGTGATGGTGTCCGCGAGCTCGGGAACATCGAACTTAAATTCGTTCGAGAATGAGAACTGCACGTCCTTGCCTTCTGCCATGGCTTCTCTCATCGCCGCACCAGAAGCTTTCGAGATCATCACGACAGGAATGTCCATGACGTTCGTCGAGCCGCCGGGAGGTGACGGAGCGTCGTCGTTGTTGTTCGCGATGGCCACGCCGACGGCGCCAGCGTCGAGCGCGCGCTTGGCCTTGTTCTCAAAGGTTTCAACTCCGCGATCAATCAAGGCCACGCTGCCCTTGAGCGCTTCTTTGAGTTCCGGAGAAAAGTCTTCCGCCGCGAGGCCCGCGAATACCACTTTTCCAGTGATCACTTCCCCGTCGGCGAGGACCTTCGAGAAAGAACCGAAGGCGGCTTCAACGTTTGTGTCAGCTCCTGCGATCGTGACCTTGGCCGCATCGAGCTGGATGTTGTGGCGCATGTTATCCACGCCGGCCGCAACAGAGATGGCCTCCAGTGATGTGCTTGGGGCACCCACGATGAACGGTGAATCACCAGAGTTTCCGGCGGCCGCGACAACGGAGAGCCCCGCGCGCGTAGCGTTCTTTACAGCTTCTGAGTAGTTGATCGAGGGCTTACCGTAACCACCACCCAAGGATAGGTTCACAACATCGAGGCGATCCGCTGGATCAAGGTCACCGTTGGGATCAAGGGAGTACTCGAGGGCCGCAATCACAACGGCGTCACCTGTTGAATCACGACCGAAAACCTTAATACCAACGATATCAGCTTCGCTCGCCACACCATCAAAAGACTGGACGCCATCACCGAGACCGGCAACGGTGCCAGCGACGTGGGTTCCGTGACCGTTGTAGTCGAGGGGGTTTTTATCAGGCTTAGGAATACGAAACTCTTTAAGCGTTGCTCCCGGAGAGAAGTCATCACCGACGAGGTCGATACCGGCGACAACTTTCTTATTTGGGAAACTCGCCACTTCTTGCGTAGGATCAATCGCTTTGTACTCTTCAATCGACCCCGAACCGCCGAGCATGGTGTGGGTGTAGTCTACGCCCGTATCGATAACTCCAACCTTGAGACCCTTACCTGTGAGGCCGAGCTTTTCCCGCGCCTCAAGAGCACCGATGAAAGACACAGAGTTGCGGGTGCGAATATCGCTGAGCGCTTTTTGCATTTGCGCTTCCATCGCCACGCGCTCCATCGCCTCAGGGGCGCTGAAAAGCGACATCGGGCGGGCATTACGAACCATGGGAAGCTTGGTGATCTTACCCATCAGGCTTGGAGACGCCGCGATGGTGACGGAGTTCATCACAAGCTTCGTGCTGTAAATCACGCGGATCGTAGGATCGAGGGCCGTGAGTTCTTTTACAAAATCACTCTGTTGCTTCAGCACCAGGGCCTTCTGTGCTTCGTCGATAATGATCTGACTGCCTTCGTAGCGGGCGCTCTCCACCAGTGCCGGGGCCTGGAGCCGGATCATAAATGTCTGCGCTTCATCCGCGACTTCGCGGATGGAGAAGATGGCGGAGTTCACGAGATCAAGTTTTTGAACCGCGTCCGGGGATGTGCCTAGGCCACAAGAAGCGAGAGTCGCAAGAAGGGCCAGTGCCGGGATCGATTTCATCATAATTATACTCACTCAAAAGGTTATTCTTGATCAGTTTGATCAGCGCCATAGTATGAATCAGACCACTATACAGTGCCTACCCATAAAGCATGGTTCGGCCTGTAAAAATGATAGACCTAGACCTCTGTTTTCACGGCCTAAGCACCTGGAAACACACAATATAAATGAAATTTGTGAAGAGAATTTTTTGATTCCCCCGCAGGTCAAAGACCTGCGAGGGATAAAAGACGAAGGAAAGAACTACTGGAACATCGGAGCGAGAGCGACGGGAGTGATCGATTTGACCGATACCGGAACGTCGCGGGCCGGTGAATTATCACGAACCGCAGAACGCGAGCGGCCAATCGCCTCATTCACACCCACTGAGCGCGAAAGTTCAGCAGCGAAGACGGCACGGTCATTGTTAACCACACCCTGGGCGAGAACTTTTCCGCGCAAGAAATCTTTAAGGTCAACAGTCCCAATCAAAATCTTCTTGATCTCACCTGGAGTCAAAGCTGGGTTGGCGTCTTTGATCATGCCAGCGATCTTCGCCACAAAAGGAGCAGCTTGAGAGGTACCAGAAATAGAGAGACGGCGATCCAGGGGGATCTGAGAATCGATCAACATACCTGGAGCAGCGACGTCGACCATCTTGATGCCGTAGTTCGAGAATGGCGCCAAGAACTGAACGTCGTAGGTCGCAGCAACACTGACAACGTTATCTGCCTTGATGTTTGTCGGTGACGTCGGAAGCTCGTCGTTGTTTGAGCCATCGTTACCCGCCGCAAAGACGAAGAGTGTATTTGGCGCAGCCTTGACCATGCGCTGGCCTTCAGACAGGAGAGAGTCCATGAAGAAGCGAGTGACTTCTTCGAGCTCCGCTGGAGTTGCGTCACGGAAGAAAATCGCCTTGAACGCAAGGCCCGTGATCATCTTCGCCTGCTCGAAGCCAGTTCCGAAAGAACCGTTCGCGACGTCCGCTTTGTGTCCATGCGCGTAGAGAGCGATCTCTTCCAGCATGTTCATCTGCTGACCCGCAAGCAGCTTGAGTCCCTCTTTCAGAAGGCGCATACGAATGCCGCTCTTGAGGTTCTTCTGAGCACCCTGAACGGAGAGGGCGTGAATGAAGGGCTTCACCTCTGTAGGAATAAGCTTAATCCCAATGGCCTTATTCTGAGTGCCTTCAACAGCGATACCCGCAACGTGCGTACCGTGGACAAAGTTTCCGAACTTGTTGAGGTTCGCAATGAGTTCTTTATTCTGCACCGCCTGTTGGATCCATTCGCGGTCTTCGGCCGTAGCTGTTCCGAGAAGAAGGCGCGACTGAACGTCGAAAAACTTAAAGACGTCTGGCAGGTAGGTGCTCTCGTATTTGTAGTCGACGAGGATGTTGTTCTGTTCGGCGAAGTTCCAGCCGTGGATATCATCTTGGTAGCCGTTGCCGTCATTGTCACGACCATCCATCTGCTCGAGGGTGTTGGTCCAAATGTTGTGAGTGAGTTCGACGTGCTTGGTGTCGAGGCCTGAGTCGATG
>JBKHVY010000075.1:0-10719 GCA_046569805.1 Bacteriovoracia bacterium
TGAATTTACAAGGGAATCTTTGATGATCAAAGTTAAAAGAAAATTAAATTCAAATGATGTATTTGAAGCTTTAGCAGAGCTCTTTTTAACAAGAGGAGTTCCAAAATATATCAGGTCTGACAATGGAAGTGAGTTTATAGCAAAAACACTTCGCGAGTGGCTAACAAAACTACAAGTTGAAACATTATATATTGAACCAGGAAGTCCATGGGAGAATGGCTATGTGGAATCATTTAATGGAAAGATGCGAGATCAGTTTTTAAACGGAGAAATCTTTTACACATTAAAAGAAGCTCAAGTATTAATCGAGATGTGGAGAAAACATTATAATCAAATTAGACCACACAGTAGTTTAAATGGGAGACCACCAGCTCCATTAACAATTACAATGAAGGAAAAACAAGTTGCTTAAACAAATTCAGTCCGATAAGAGGTGGACTAACTCATAGGGGCAGGTCAAGAGGCACAAGCGAAACTTCAGGATATCGAATCGATTCTAGAGGCAATGATTCAGGGAACGGAAAAGGTTTTCCGTTTTGCTTTGAATGTCGTCTTGCAAAGCGAAGATGAACAAGATCTTGAGGACCAAGTTGCAAGTGTTCTTCAGGCGTTCCGGGAAATGAATGGTGCAGAGGGAATGCTTGAAACCGTTGCGGGCTTTGACGTTTTCACGGAAATTGCGATTCCAAATGCAAGATCAAAAGAGCGCTCCATCAAGGTCAATACTAGCGTCCTTGCTGACTTCCTCCCTGTCTTTGGGAATTGGAAGGGACACAGTATCCCACGCGTGCTCTTAAGAAATCGTGAAGGTGGCCTCCTGCCCTTCGACCCGTTCTCTGGTGATAACGCCAATATGATTGTGAGCGGTGGCTCCGGAGCTGGAAAAAGCTATTTTGCCAATTCGCTGATTTCCCAGATGCTCAAAGAGTCTCCGAAAATTTTCATTTTGGATGTGGGCGCGAGTTATCGCAGGGTCTGCGAAAATCTCAATGGTCAGTATATCGAACTGGGGATCAAGTCTGATATTGCGATCAATCCTTTTTCGCTCGATGGAATCAGTTTGAACGACTCTGAGGGCATGGACCGAAAAATCAAATTCTTGGTCGCTCTGGTTGAACTTATGACAAAGGAAAGTGGAAGACCCGGCCTTGGGAAGCTCGAAAAGGCTGAGATTGAAAAAACCATCAAGGATGTCCTTGAGAATGAATCCAATGCCACTCTTTCTCACCTCAAGGGCCGTCTCGATCAATACACTGATCCTGAAATCAAAAGGCTGGGAAGGATTCTCGGGCTTTGGTGCGGCGATTCGCCCTTCGGAAAATTCGTGGATCGCCCGACATCGGTCAGTCTTCAAAAGGAGGTCGTGTGCTTCGATCTGAAGGGGCTCGACTCTCACCCTGAATTGCAGTCCGTTTGTCTTTTTATCATCACGGATCTGATCTGGCGAGAGGTACAAAAAGACCGGACACAAATGAAGTTCACGGTTTTTGATGAGTGTTGGCGTCTTTTGCAAGATGAAGCGGCAAGTCTCTTTATCGGAGATGTCTTCAGGACTTTTCGGAAATATCGCGCCTCCGCCATTGCCATCAGTCAAACGATGGATGACTTCTCGAAAAGTCAGATTGCCGGGGCCGTACTCCCGAACTCTTCCATCAAGTGGATCTTGAAACAAAAGGGAGCCAACCAAGAAAGTCTTAAATCTGCTCTACAGCTCAACGAACGCGAGATGGGCCTCATTGCATCTTTGGGATCAGAAAAAGGGAAATATTCAGAGGCGTTCTTAATGGCCGATGATAAACGTCAAGTTGTGCGGATTGAATCGACTCCTCTTGAGTATTGGCTTTTCACGACAGATCCCACGGACCTGGGCTTGATTGAGAAGACCAAACGAGAATCTCACTCTCTCTCAGACATCGAGCTTCTGAAGAAACTGGCAAACTTGTATCCCGAAGGGGCCTCAAATGGTCTCAGAAAGGAGGCTGCTTGATAAAGCGGATTTTGTCTTTTACTCTATCGCTCTGTCTTTTGGCGGCGCCGTTGCCGTCAAGAGCAGATCTCTTTGGCGGAGACGTGGCCGTCCTAACGCAGATTCTTGTTCAGGCAATCAAGCAGCTTTATGAACTGCAAAGAATCGTGCAAAGCGGCCAAGACACTTTGAATCTCATGAGGGACATCAACCGAGGGATCAACGACTCGCTTAAACTTGTCGAGAGCTTGGGGCCGTATATCGACCCTGGCCTCTACAAGGAACTCAAAAAAGTTCAGGACTTGGTGAAACATCTGAATGGCTCCTACGGCACCGTGGTTGATTCACCAGATCGCGTGCCTCAAGAAGACACGGATCGCGTCGTGGCCGAAGCGATCTCCGTCAATAATGCCCTTTATGATTATGCAAAGGAGCTGGATAAGGTTGGCGAAAGGATCAAGATCTTTTCCCACGAAGTATCCCCAGGCGGAGCGCAGAAACTGACGGCTCAATCCTTGGGCGTCATGGTTCATGTCATGAACCAACAACTCAGAGCCACCGCAACGGGGCTTAAGATCCAAGCTCAGGCTCTCGCCGTACAAAACAAAAAGGAAAAACAAGGAACCGAGGCCTTCATGAGTCAGGCGGCTTCCTTAAGAACACGCATGAAAAAACAAGAGGTGAAATTTGAGTTTCCGAGGTTCTAATGGATATATCTTGGCTTGCAACCGAGGCGAGGACCCTTCATCAGGTCTTTTCCTCGGTCTTCTATGTGATGGTGCTGACGGTCCTTTCCGTCGCTCTGATTCTTGAATATTTTAAGCTCCCTCTCGGCGGGACTCCGCAGTTTGTGACTCTGATCGGTCGGGTTTTTATTGCGGCGATTCTCTTTGTCGCGACTCCCGAAATGATGAACATGCTTGCGAGTTTCACGGATGCCATAACGAGCGAACTGGGTGCATTTACAAACTATAAATTGGTTCTTGAGCGCATGTCCGACAAGGTGGGAAGTCTCACGCTTTCCTGGGTATCAATCAAGGATTCGATTCTTGTTATCATCTCGTTTCTGACGTTTTTCATTCTGTACCTAGTCGTGTACTTCGCCGACGCCATGTTCATGTTTGTCTGGATGCTTCTTTACATCATGTCTCCGATTCTGATCGCCCTCTACGTTTTGCCAGTGACGGCGGGAGCGACGGCAAAGCTCTATCGGTCTTTGATTGAAGTTTGCGTGTGGAAGATCCTTTTTTGTGTCTTCTCTGCGCTCTTATGGAGTTTTGCAGTTTCAGACATCAACAAGCCTGAAGCGGAAATTGACTTTCTGACGGCCATTATCCTGAACCTGATGCTTGCCTACTCGGTGGCAATGACTCCGAAAATTACGGCGAGCTTTTTGGGTGCTGGGATTTCTGAGGTCGCCAGTTCCTTTGGAGGTCTTCTCCAAAATGCGGCGGCTCTCACGCCAACGGGAATGGCCGGGAAGTTGCCCGGCAGGATAGCCACCTTCTATCGAGGTACAAAGAGCACAGTTCAATACGCCCAGAACCTGAAGAAGAAATGGGATCAGCGACAGACACAAAAGAAAGCTCCTGGTCCAAAATCTACGAATCGCAATCCGAAATCTCCGTGAGGAGACTCTCGGCCCATCATCAACATTTAATCGAATGGAGGTCCTGAAATGAAATTTCAGACCGCATGGGATTCTCTCGAAAAAGAGAATCGAAATCTAAAAATTCTGACAATCGCCTTATGCACTCTTGCCATCTTTCTAACTGTGGCCGTGACAAGCACGGCTACGAAAGAGCCGCTCATCGTTGAACGCGGATGCTACTCGAAAACGGCAAAAACAGCAGAGAGTGCAAAACCGACCGAACAAGAAATAATGATCTTTGTGGAAAAGGCTCTTGCTGCAAGATTCAATACCGATCCCGAAAATTTGGATTATCTTGCCTTCAAGCAAAGAGCCTTCCGAGACAAAGAGCAAAGCGAACTCACCAAGCAAAAGATGACCCAGAGAGTGATCGCAAACGAAATCAAGATCACGAAGGAGGCCATTTTCATAAACGCGGATAGGCTGATTTCTGTTCAAAATTTCAGATCAGTTCTTAGGTTCCCTTTGAAAGTGAGTCTCGAAAGTACAGAGAGAACCGACGCCAATCCATACGGATTACTTTTGTCCGATGTGAACCCTATTGAAGAGGAGAAAAAGGAATGAAGACGCTTTTAGCACTTTTGCTGATTTTTCCTCTATGGAGCTTTGGGCAAACCAAAGCTCCACCCAAGAAGGAAAAAACTCTGGTCTGTGATGACTCGAAAACCCAGCGCGTGAGTGTGTCTCTTGGACGGCTCACGATCTTGAATTTTCCCGTCACTCCAAAAGAAATCTTGCCAGGAGAGAACAGTTTTGATTTTCGCCAGATCAAGAACGACTTGGCGATCAAGTCATTAAGGCCCGGCGCTCGCACTAATGTCTTTGTCTATATGGCCGAGCGTCGTTGCGCCTTCGATCTTGTCACCGTCGGAAGTGGTGGTGACGACATCATTTTCATTCGCGATCCCAAAGATCGCCAGATGGAGGTTAGCTACAAATGAATGATCCAAATATTCCAGATGATCCGGGGCTTTCGTCAGACTCTTGGCGGCCCAAGTTTTATGGGCTTATCCAAGAAGGACGCAAGCATCGTGTCTCCCAAGGGGCGCTTAAGGTTGCTTTACTCTGTATCGCTTTGCTCGTTTTGGGAGGCCAGGTTCTCATGTCCTGGGACACGCAAAATCTTGAAAAGAAGGACTCTTACTTCCGCGCCCCTTCGCTTGGAGTTGCGCCGGAAAGTGTCTATGTGCCGCCCGTAACCAACGCGGCAAAAGAGTTAGAAGCGGAACAAGCAAGAGCAAGGTCTGCGGCCCAGGCAAGGCGTGGACTTGTGAAGATCGAGCCCATCAAGCCGATTCGTCTATCGCAGAGCAAAGAGGTCCCTTCAGGAGCCGAAGTCATGGCCTACTTATCAAGTGGTGCCTCCAATGGCCTTGTGAAAGCGGTCTTATCGGAAAATCTCAAATATGATGGCGACCTTTTTCTGAGGAAAGGAACGACTCTCATTGGAAAGGGAAATTCCAGTGAGGATCGGCTCTATATTCAATTTACGAAAGCTATTGCTCCCGACAAAACCACCCAGAAGATCAAGGCTTTTGCCTTTGACCAAGGAGACCGAATTATTGGCCTTAAAGGGAAGAAGATCTCTGACTATGCGTTTCGACTCGCCGCCAGTGCCGGAATGATTTTCTTAGGTGGTGTCGCTGATGGCATGAGAGAGGACTACTCCTCAAATCCCTTTGAAAAACGCCGACCGACAATCAGAGACGCGGCTCTTAATGGAGTTTCGACAGCCACCCTAGAAACGGGAAAAGACATGATGAACGATCTCAGAACCAAAGACGCACGGATCGAGGTAGCTTCAGCAACACCCGTGCTCGTCATCTTCGGGGATGTGGAATGAGTGAAAAGAAAAATCCCCATCAAGACCTCGTTGTCATGGTGGACCGACTTTGGATGTTTGTTCGTTATTCCCTCATTGAGCCAATCCTTGAAATTTACAGAGGCGCATCGACAGGCTCACTGCCTGTCGTAGCTTGCTGGATCGTCGGCATTACCTTGAGCGGTGCCTTGCTCTTTCATATAGACGACACACTTTTGAGATTTTTCGGATCGCATCCGATTTTGATCGGTAGGATTCGCGGAGTGCTAGGAATTGTCCTTCTATTTTCGGGATTCTTGGGCTGGGCCTTTTTCCGTGTGGGCCTTCGCGAAAGGATCAAGAAGAAGCTAAAAGCTGTTTTCATAAATGCGAGTCTTGAAACAAAGCTCAAAGAAACGCCTGAGTTTGTCGTCGATGTGCCACTTGATGAGTTTACGCGCAAACTTCGGCTTCGTGGGCGCGGCCTTCCAGTCCAAGCTTACAAGGACGCTCGAAACTATATCGAGGCAGGTCTCAACGTTTCTTTGGCAAAAATTGAGAATCCGTCAGGCAACCGCGAATATGTGGACATCGTTTATACAACCGAAAAGATGCCGGATCTTTGGCTCTTGGATAATTTTCTGGGATATAAAGACTTTTCCTTTCCGATTGGCTTAAGTCTTCGAGGAGAAATCACGGCAAGTTTCAAAGTGCTGCCGCATTTCTTGATCGCCGGTGAGTCCGGCGGCGGTAAATCGACATTCATTCGCATGCTCGTCACCGTCATTCTTATCAATAATCAGGACGTTGAAATCTACTTCATCGACTTCAAGCGCGGTATGGAAAACCAAGTCTTTGAAGGCTTTGACCGGATGACATTGATTGATGATGCGAAGGAAGCTTGTGCCAAACTTCAGTCCATCAATAGCATTTTAGACAGCCGCATGAAGGCTTTCCGAAATGCCAAGGCTCGAAACCTTGAGATGTACAACAGCCGCCCCTCAAGAAAAGGTCCAAAGGAAAAACGAATCATCGTCGTGGTGGACGAGGTTTCGGAGATGGTCCCCACCATGGGAAATCCCAACAACTCTGATCTCGGTCACGCCAATTCCATCATGAACCGAATTGCTCGCATGGGCCGCGCTGTCGGAATCAATCTGGTGATCGGCGTTCAAAAGCCAGATGCAAAGAATCTGGATACGGTCATCAAAGCCAACACGCCAGGAGTGGTTTGCTTTCCTGTCTCGCACTTTAACCAGAGCATGGTTGTTCTGGGGAATGGAAGAGCCGCAGAGCTGAACTCAGAAATCAAGGGTCGGGCCATTTGGAAACAAGGAGCGGATTTTATCGAAGTGCAAACTCCACTTTTGACAGAAAAGGAGGTTTATGAAGCCCGAGAGCGAATTACAAAATACTGGGAGCCAAGGACTTCCAGAGAAACGGCCAAGGAAACGAACGCACTCAGTGAAAAAGAAGCGCCCGCTTCTTGACCAAGAAGTTAGATTCCTTTGTACACTTTGGAAATGGAAGATTCTCAGCTATCAACTTTCCCATGTCCTCGGCTTTCATGAACTTAGCTTTTGGCGGTCTTATAAAATCGTTCTGCGGCTCTTACGTGAGGGATATATTTCCGAACACTCTGTCTTAGGAACAAAAGTTCGCGTCCTTCAGCTCACGAAAAAAGGATTCTCTCAAATTCGCTATGAGCTGGGAGATCTCAAAGAACTGCGTTTCAATCCTCAGAGCGTGACTCATGACTATTGGGCCACGGTTTTTCAACTTGGTCCTTTCGCACCGGATCTCTTAGACAATACCAGTTTCATCACTGAGCAAGAGGTTCAAGCTTTTGAGTCAGGGGTTTTGCCGGATTGGATTTCGGAATCTCGGGATCATATTCCTGACGGGTTTACTTGGTTGAAAGGAGATAGCGAAGACACACGCATTGCTCTTGAAATCGAGGTGAATCTCAAGTCGCCGTTGAAGTACACGAAGACCGCTTACTATTTTGACGTTTTCGATTCGCCAATTGACATGATTTTCTGGCTCTGTGGCAATCTCTCGATTGCGAAGTTCATCTTTGATCTTCTGCTAAAGGCAAAGCTTCACAATCTCGACCGACATCATTTCTTTTTGATGGAAGATTTTAAAAAGTTAGGTTGGAAAGCTCCGGCACGCTCTGGACAATTCAAGGACAAAACTATCCAAGAGATCTTGACGGCAAGATGCTGGCAAGACCGCGACAAGATGGCGGCAAGACAGTGGCAAGGTTTTGCCTCCGAAATTTTCTTTCCAAAGACAAAAAGCCCTTGGAAAAAGAAGACTTAGGACAGCGACGTTCGCGCCGCCGTTCCTAACTCCCTACGGGACCGGGCCTAATTCATGCTCGCAACAACATTGTCCCACACTATTCCACCTCATTTCCTCAAGCTTCGTTCACCTCTCTCAATCTGCCAAACGAAGCTTTCACTTCGGAGGTCCATTTGAAGAAATGGCTTCAACTAGCGGCGGTTGCAATCGCACTCGTCGCGATTATCGGCTGTCAAACAGCCGTTAAAATCAAAGATGCAAAGACAGACGGAAAAGAAACTCCACAGGGTCCCAAGCTCACAAAACCCGTTATCAAAAAAATCTGGGTGCCAGAGTCCATTGAAGACGATGGCCGCGTGCTTATCGAAGGACATTACAAATGGCTTTTGGAAAAGGATTCCACATGGAGCAGATAAAGAAAGCCAAACCAGTCAAGGAATCAAAGGGCGAGCCGACGGAACGGCTCACCCTTCAAAAGCCCGAGCAGGCAAAGCTTGAACGCTGGCTCGACGGACTGAACTCAAAGTTTGATGGTATGATCCGACTTACAAAAAGTGACCTTGCAAATTTTCTGATCCGACATCATCCGGCACACCTAGATGCGGAAGAAGTCGCACTCATCGAGGCCGAACACTTTGACGAAGTTCGCTGGATCAACTGGGCACTTGCCAAAATTCGCGAAGCTAAGAAGCAGGGGCAGTCCCTTACACTCGATGAGCTAATGGCACAAAGAAAAGTGCAAGCGCCTCCCACAAAGAAGATCCGTCGTAAATCTGCGCCTGAGAGCGCACACAATGAAACCTCTTTGAACTCCTCCCCTAGTCTTGATCTCGCACACAACACGTCGACTACGGAAGAGGAGTCCTAATAAGGGGCCTAAATGAGGTATCTGAAACGCCGTCGTTCCGTAAAATCGGGACGACGCGCCCAATGGGAATGTGAATTCCTGGAAAGAAAGTTCTGTCCCATCGACCCAGAAGAAATGCGTCAAAGACTTGCAGAATGCCTGGAAACTTTGCTATATTCTAAGAGCCAGCTCACTGAAGAATTTGCTTTTTCCAGTGATTCTCTAAGTTCTCAAAACTCAAAGCCCCGCTTTAACCACAAGCGAAAGGCCAGTTAATGAGAACAAGTAAACGTCTTCCACAAAAATACAAAGTTGCAATTTATATCCGCGTCTCCACAGAAGAGCAGGCAGAAAATCCCGAGGGCTCAATCAAGAACCAAGAGCAGCGCCTTCGGGATTACGTCAAAATGAAAAACGCCGACGGTCCATGGGGCGAAATCGTCGAAGTCTTCAATGATCCAGGGATCTCGGCCAAGGACATGAATCGACCAGCCTTGCGCCGAATGCTTACGATGATTCAACGAGAAGAAATCAATCTTGTCCTTGTGACGGAGATTTCGCGTCTCACTCGTTCCACAAAGGACTTTGCAAATCTGTGGGAATTCTTGAAAGAACACAACTGTCAGTTTCAGAGCTTGCGAGACAACTTCGACACAACCACTCCCGCCGGAGAAATGATTCTCTTCACTCTTGCAAACTTCGCCCAATTCGAGCGAAAGCAGCTCGGTGAGCGAATCTCAAATTCCTTCCAGGCTCGCGCAAAGCGCGGTCTTTGGAATGGCGGGGTCTTGCCGCTTGGGTTCGACTTGCATCCTGAAAAACCTGGGCACTTGATCGTCGTAGAAAAGGAAGCCGAGATTGTCAGAGAAGCATTTACAACCTTCCTCAAAGAAGAGTCCCTTTCACAGGCGGGAAAATCCCTCAATGAACGCGGCATCAAGCTTCCAATGCGCCCTAGAAATGGGGGAACTTTCCGTCATGTCCATTTCACATTGAAGGCCCTCCATCGGCTCCTCACAAACCGCGCTTATATCGGAAAGCGTGTCTTTGAAACTAAAGAGGGAACCAAAGAAGTCGATGCAACTTGGGCGCCCCTTATCGACGAGACGAAATTTCAGAGGGTTCAGATCATACTCGCGAAAAATAAAAGTGCGAAAAAGCCCGCGACGGCGCAACGGTTCCCCTATATTTTAACGGGAATCCTTGTCTGCAAAACTTGCGGAGATCGTCTGTGCGGAAAATCAGCGCACGGAAACGGTGGCAAGATCGGATATTATGAACACGCATGGTCCACCCAAACACAGAGCTGTCTTTCTAAAAAGATTTTCGACTGCAATCCGCACCGAATTCTTGCCAAGAAGATCGAGCCCGTCGTGTGGCAAGATGTGAAACGTCTCCTCTGTGGTGAAACCTACGCAAAGGAACTGTTCGACGAGGCCCAAAGAATCACGGGACAGCTTTCTTTGAAAGCGGAGGTCGATAAGCTCCGAGCCAAAATCTCAAGTCTTGAAAAGCAGATCGAAGCCACCACGGAGCGGATCACGGAGTTGCCCAAGGGAATCAACGCACAACCTTTTTACGACCAGATTCTCCGCCTACAAAGTGCGAAGGATGCCATTGAAAAGGATCTGAACTCCATCCGAGGCCAGGAACTAGAAAAGGACGAGCCGCTTAACCTAAGCGATTTTAAAGCTTTCTCTGAAGGCCTACGGGATCTCATCACCTCAACGACAGATCCCGAAACTCAAGCGTCTATCTGTCGTAAGATCATTCAAAGGATTGAGGTTTCTCCTCAAGGGATCACTATCCACTATCACGTCGGGAAGACTCATTTCTTAGGTCTTATCGACGCTGAGAAAAAGGTCATGGTGCAGACAGAAGGCGAGCAAAGTCATAAAAAAAGCCCGGTGGGAAAAAATCCTGCCGGGCCGTTCTATACTTCTAAACCATTGGATAAATATAAGAATCGAGAAAAAGGGCGCCAAGCTGTCGTTGGTTCGAACAGCTTGACAAATGGTAGCCTGACGGCGACTTCATCAGAGCCTTTACAAATACATAAAAAGATTAAGCTTTTAGGAAGACTAAATCAAAGAATTTCGGAGAAATTTGCCGAATTGTACAACGAAGGTCATTCCTTATCAGACATC
>JBKHVY010000076.1:0-10645 GCA_046569805.1 Bacteriovoracia bacterium
CACTCTAAGATGGATCACTCTAAGATGGATCACTCTAAGATGGATCACTCTAAGATGGATCACTCTAAGATGGATCACTCTAAGATGGATCATTCAAAGATGGATCATTCAGCTACAAATCAAAATGTTGTCCAAACTTTTGATGTAAACGAAGCTATGGCCTTAGAGAAAACTGAGTTTCCATCTTCAGTGCCGAGGCATGACGTAAAATTAGTTTTGGACGGAGATATGGAAAGATATGTTTGGCATATCAACGGCAAGGCAATTCATCAAGATCGTAATATTTTGATTCGAGAGAATGAAGTTGTAAGATTTACTTTCGTGAATAATACAATGATGCATCACCCGATGCACCTGCATGGGCACTTCTTCCGCGTGCTCAATAAACATGGCGAGTATTCGCCCATGAAACATACAGTTGATGTTGCTCCTCACACGACGAAGGTTATTGAGTTTTATACCAATGAACCTGGCGAATGGATGCTTCACTGTCATAACCTCTATCACCTTAAGACTGGAATGGCACGTGTTGTGAAGTATTCTACATTCAAGCCAGTAGATGAGATTGCCAAAATTCAAAAAGATGATCCTCATCTTCACGACCACATCTATTCAAGAACTCTTTTAGAGGCTGCAACCAATCATGCGGAGGCTCAATTAAATCTGATGAATACATGGAATGAATTAGAAATTCGTGGGGAATATCGCGACGAGGGTGAAGAAGATTGGGAAACTGAAGGCGACATTTTTTACAAAAGATGGTTTAACCAAAACACACATCTTATTGCCGGTGGTACTTTAGTTGAAAAAGAAAGTTCTGTCGTGGCTGGCCTAGGGTATCGATTACCTTTCTTGATCGAAACGAATACTCTGATTGATCAAAAAGGTCGCATGAGACTGGATATTGAAAAACGTTTTCAGTGGACGAAATACATCTATACAGAAGCTGAATTTACATTCAGACAGAAACAAAACTCTGAGTTTGAAATAACCTTGATGTATCAAAAGAACTGGAGCTGGTCAGCAGGCTTAATGTTTACAGAACAAAGCGCAGGTCTCGGACTCGAGTATCAATTTTAACGATGTTAAAAATTTTGCATGACCCAAAACGTCCAGACGATAAACTTTTGACGAAAGTGAGAGATGAAATTGTTAATGATCTGAGAAAAGAGAATATTATCAAATTTGGTGTTGATATTCTCATTATCGTTTTCATAGTAATCGCAACTTCTGGTCTCATAGTCTTCTCCCAAATAATTCATTGATCTTGATTTAAGTATTGACCTTTTCCCTAGGGGAAGGTCGATACTTCTTTTATGCAATGGAGGTTTTGATGAAAAAATTATTAACCATCAATTTGGACAGCCAGACTTTTGATACTTGGCCTGGAGAGACAATTTTCTAGGCACAATAAAGTGAATCTAAAGAGCGGTGCGCTTGAGAAAAGATTATGGGATAAGAGTCGGCATGCCAAAAAGCCATTCATCATGTTCAAAGATCATTGGAAGAAATTGTTTTAAGTGAAAAGATAGCGGCCATTGCTATTTGTGATCGAGGTACCCTGGACGGCTTAGGCTTGAATAAGAATTTTGGTTGGTTTTAAATTTGATCAAAGAAAAAGAACTTTCTCGATATTCGGTGGTCATACATTTACAGATCCCAACTATCGACAGAGGTTATAGTTGGAATAATCCCCAGAGGATTGAGTCAGCTGAGAAAGCAGCAGAAACATCATGGAAGCTCGCCGGTCCGTTAACCCTTTTGTCTGTGGTATTGAGGGGCAATCGGCTCAAAACGCATTTTATGCGGTGAGGCTGCCTTGGAATGTAAGTAATTACAATTAATTGGGCTCGATCTATGCAACCAAAATTTTTCTAAGGGACCCTCTCGGGTCCCTTTTTTTTGATTGATCATCTTCATAGCGCAAAAAATATCTCAATTACTTAAGTGATTAAAATAACGATCTTTAGAGTCTTTTCTCGAAGACTTGTCTTAATTCTGTCCGAATAAGTAGGTTATGAAGCATATACAATTTTCGATTGCTCTGTGTTCTCTCATAATCTTAAGCACCGGATGTGGTGTTCGCGTCGATCTGCTAGGTGACAATGGCAGCAATCGCATTCGATCTGTCGGTGGATCTGCTGCTAGCGGACCAACGAGTGATGAACCAACTAGCGATGGGCCAAGTCAAACTTTTTATCTTTTGGACGGCTTTACGACGCCTTCGAATCCTGGCATCGGCTTCGTAGCGCCTAGTATAAACGTGACCCAAACAAGAGCTGATTTTACTTTTACCGCGGAAACTCAGGTTGGAGCTTCTCAAATAACTCAGCCTCTTCCTGATACGAATAAAAGAGTTATCGGTTTTAAAATTCATAACCCTTCTGCAGGTGTCGTGGCTGGATTGGCACTCAAGAAAACCAACATAAACTGGGCTTCTGCCTTAGATGCCTTTGGTTCTTTCGGGGGAAATGCAGTTGGTCTTTTCGGTAACGCCAATATTCATCACGTTGGAGGATCTACTTATGATTGGGGAGGGGTATCAACTAACCCTAACGTTGGTTATGTCTTTGATACTTTCGATCTGGTGGATGGCGATGTCGCTGTCCTTTATGTTGATGGAACTTCTTGGTACGGTTATGTACATGGCATGCTTTCTCCAGATCTATCATCGCAGGTGAATAATCAAGCTCTTCCCATCAGCGCTAATCTCATTACAGTCGTCGCTACAACTACCAACGCCGGTGTGACTTCTGGGAGTATCGGAGTGGAGATGATAATCTCTCGTGATGAATTTATTGCGGCAGGGATTGATCCCAATGACTTCCCTGATGGGGCCCAGACTTTATTGAATGAGCCCCTTAAATAATCAAAACGTTCACTTACTTTCACGCCGCGAGGAATGACACTCCCGCAGGCAAGTGCGTGCGCGGGATCACGCGAACGCGGATGCCTTTTTTGATCGCAAGCTCCAGGAGATCATCGAGGACGTCGTCGTCGGTGGCACTCATCTGCTGCTTCGAGAGATGCGCCTTCCCCGTCTGCGGGTCGACTCGGCCAAACTGCAGATCGTCGAGGGAGACGATGAGCGTCGCGATCTCCCGAGCGTGGATCCGTCGCACGAGTTCGTCGTAGCTTGTGACCGTTGATTTTTCGACGACGGCGGAGACGTCCTTCGCGTGCAAGCGCTCGATCTGCTGCGCGACCATGCGCCGGATTGCGACGAGGGAGCGCTCGGGCACGAGGGTGTTCCAGCTGTCCTCCATGAAAAGTACGGGAACGCCCACGCTCTTCCACAGGCCTCGGCTCTGGAGCAGGTCCACGCCGTGGCCCGTCACGGCGAGCATCGACGTGTACTGGCCGCAGTGGACGATGAGCTGCTGCTGGATGAAGGCGACGAAGTTCCGCAGTCCGTCTGCGCCGATGGTGTCGTGCCAGAGGCCCTCGGTCTCGGGCCCTGGAGGCAGGTAGGTGTCGATCTTCTCCGCTTCGGTCTCGCTCACGCGGTAGAGCGTGGCGCCCCAGTGATGGAAGTGGACGAGAACCGTTTCCGTGTAGTTCTGGTAAGCGGCGACGAGCGGCTTAACGTGGAAGCTGTCGGCGACGATCACTCGCGGTTCCATGGGAAAGGGAAGGGGGACGATGATGCGCTCGATTCCACAGCAGTAGATGGCGAGTGTCGCGGCTCCTTGCATGCGCCAGCGCTCGACGTTGTTTAGAGAAACGACGAGGCGGGGTCCACCGGAACCGATGAGCCGGTTCGCGGTCGCGACGAGGCCTGAGAGGATCTTTTGTTCAGAAACGAGAAGTTTCGTGAGGGGAAGGAAGATCGATACCTTCGGGCCCGAATGACGGGCAAGGCCCGAGAGCTGGGTGAGTTGGCGTGAGTACTGAGAGCGCATGGGGGTCTCCTGTGTGAGGTGTGACCCTCTTAGTATCGGTGGAGTTCGCGGCGGGGGATATTTCATAAATACTGAAGTGTCCTTCAGTTTATCTGAGCAAAAAAAAAGCGCCGCGGTTTCCCGCGGCGCCGGTGAAAAAAGCTTACTTCAGCTGCTTCGCCTGCTCCTTAAACGTGTCCGGAAGGTCGCGGAGTGTTTCTCGCAGGAACTCGGTTTTGCCGGTGTTGATGTCGTAGATCGCACCGACGATGAGGAGCGTGCCGCTGGCGTAGAGTTCACTCAGAGTCGGCTCAAGACTGCGCAGGTTTGCGACCTGGTCGATGACGTTCTGGCGAACAGTGTTTTCGACGTGGTCACCCTTCATCTTCTCGCACTTGAGCGCCGCGGGCTTGATCTCGTTGATGAGGGTCACGATGTGCCCAGGCACATTCTTCGGGCGCTTGACCGCTGCTGCCACGGCACCGCATTCCGTGTGACCCAAGACGACCAGAAGTCGAGACTTAAGGGCCGTAGCCGCGAACTCCATACTGCCGTACGACGCTGCAGATGAGACCTGGCCTGCTGTTCGGATGATGAAGAGGTCACCGAGGCCCTGGTCGAAGATGATCTCGTTCGGCACCCGCGAATCGGAGCAGCCGACGATGATAGCAAACGGAGCTTGGCTGGCTTCGAGCTCCTTGATGATGGACGAGTCCTGGCGCGGGCGGATGCTCTTGTTTTCGAGGAAGCGCTTGTTCCCGCCGAGGAGCTTCTTGAGCGCTACGAAGGGATTTTGACCGGCCTCTGCGCGATCGACGCGATAGGTTGAGTCGTCGAACTTAACTTTCGAAACATCGACATCCACGGCCAGGGCCTGGGCAGCAAAGCACATGAGAGCAAGTAACATGACAGGTTTTTTCATCGGTACTCCTTGTTGGTGAACCGATGATACGCACGGACGCAACCCTTCCACGCCGAACAACGCTTGGATTCAGATAAACACAATCCGTGCTTCAGTTTTACTGAATGATGAGACTCAGGAGTGCTGTACCGGCAACCACTGCCCACGAGGGGATCTTCCAGAACTCCAGCATCAGGAACGCACCTGCGGCAATGGCGAAGTCTGTCGGTGAGAAAATCGCACTCGTCCAAACGGGGTTGTAGAGCGCCGCAAGCAGAATGCCGACGACGGCGGCATTGAGGCCTAGCATAGCCTGGCGAATCTTCGCCAAGCGCCGCAGCTTTTCCCAGAAGGGAAGGATACCGACGACTAAAAGAAACGACGGGAGGAACGCTGCCACAAGGCCCAAGAGGCCCCCGGCCCAGCCATTCGGTGTGACGGATGAGACGGCGCCGAGGTACGCGCTAAAGGCAAAGAGGGGCCCTGGGATGGCGTTGGCCACACCGTAGCCCGCCATGAAGAGATCATTCGACATCCAACCCGTCGGTACGACTTCTGCCTGCAAGAGTGGAAGCACGACGTGGCCTCCACCAAACACGAGGGCGCCGGCCCGGTAAAATCCGTCGAAGAGGGCGAGCGCGTGCGCCGGGTAAAGGGCCCGGAGAGCTGGCAGTGCAAAAAGTAAAATTGCGAAGGCTGCTAAGAAAATCGCTCCGACACGTCGGCGGCCGTGATGGAGTGGCTCGTGCGGGAGTTCCGCTGATGCTCTTAGGAAAAACGCGCCGTAGATACCGGCGGCGAGCATCACGGCGACCTGGATAAAAGCGGACCCCGTGACGAGCACCACCACGCACGCCGCGAGGGCGAGGGTGGCGCGCGGCTTATCCGGGCAGAGCTTCTTTCCCATTCCGAGCACGGCATGCGCGACGACGGCCACGGCTACGATCTTCAGGCCGTGCAGCCAGTGCTGGTGTGCGGAGGGGTCGATGTGCGAAAGGCCCAGGCCAAACATGATCAGGACAATGGCAGACGGAAGCGTGAAGCCGATCCAGGCGAGGACGGCACCTAGAATCCCGGCGCGCGAGAGGCCCACCGCCATGCCGACTTGGCTGCTCGCGGGGCCCGGAAGAAACTGGCAGAGGGCCACGAGGTCGGCGTAGGCGGCTTCACTGAGCCATTTTCTTTTGGTGACGTATTCGTCGCGGAAGTGACCGAGGTGGGCGATGGGCCCTCCGAAGGAGGTGCACCCGAGGCGCAGCGCCGTGAGGAAAACTTCGATGTGTTTCACTGAGACCCTCGCTTTTTTTCAAGTAGCCATCGATCGACGGAGTAGGCACCGGCACCTTTCCGAACAAGAAAAATGAGGCCAAACAACATCAGGAGGTCGTTGCGGGCTTCGTGGGTGAAGGGCAGAAGGCCCTGGGAAGTGAGGAGTGAGAGCTTGGTCGTCAAGAGTGCAACGAGCATGATGATGATCTGCGGGAGAGCAGCGAGGCGCGTGGCAAAACCGACCAGGAGGAAGCTCCCGAAGACGATTTCACAGAGTCCCACAAACGGTGCCGCGAGTTCCGCGTACGGGATTCCGATCTTCAAGAATCGCCCCACGCCGAGCGTGTCGCTGTAGAGAAACTTCTGAAGGCCCTCGGCGATGAAGATGTAGCCGACGATGGAACGGATGATGACGGTAGCGGGGTCGGCGTCAGTCTGAGAAAAACGCTCTCGGTTGAGTCGCATGAACTCCCTTAAAAAATGACGAAAGGTTTCAAGATTAAAACTAGCTAATCTAGTGACTTTGGTCAAATGGAGAGTGTTTCTTCACAATCATGTTGACCCCGTACCTAGGTACGGAGGTTAATATCAGGTTATGGAAAATATCACGATTGGAAAGCTCGCCCAGTTGTCTGGAGTCGGTGTCGAAACCGTTCGGTTTTACCAGCGCAAGGGGCTCATTCGGGAACCGCGAGCGACGGGCGGGTTCCGGAAGTATTCGGGCGACGACGCGAATCGGATCATCTTCATTCGCAAGGCGCAGGAGCTCGGATTCTCGCTCCAAGAAATCGGAGAGCTCCTCGACTTGAACAGTTCTCCGAAGCGGCAGACCTGCGGCACCGTTAAGCGCGAAGTGCTCAAGAAGATCGACGAGATCGATGAGAAGATTGATCGGCTCCAGGCGATACGCGTGAGCCTCGTGCGGTTATCGACGTCGTGCGACTCGCGGCGCGATGAGTTTAAGAAATTTAAAGTCGAGGAGTGTTTTGCGCTCAACCTCTCGGCAGAGGAGAATCAGGCGTGAAAAAGAAATCGATCATGTTCCTTTGCAGCGGCAACTCCTGTCGCTCGCAGATGGCGGAGGGCTTCGCGCGCAAGTTCTGGGGCAGCGAGTTCGACGTCTACTCGGCAGGGACGAAGAAGCACGGCATGAATGCGCGTGCTGTTGCCGTGATGAAAGAAGCCGGCGTCGACATTTCGGGCCACGTGTCGAAGACGACCGCTGAGCTCCCGACGCAAACCTTCGACTACGTCGTGACGGTGTGTGACCACGCCCATGAGTCGTGTCCGTACTTTCCCGCAGCGAAGGTCATCCACGTCGGCTTCCAGGATCCGCCAGCGCTCACGAAGGACTTCACGAACGAGGAAGATATCCTCGCCGTTTATCGTCGGGTGCGCGATGAGATCCAGGCGTTCGCGAAGAACCTGAAACAAGTTTTGGAGCACTAGATGGGATTCTTCGAACGCTACCTCACACTCTGGGTCGCTCTGTGCATCGTCGGAGGAATCATCCTCGGCAAAGTCGCGGGCGCGTCGGTCTCGGTACTCAGTGATCTGAACATCTCCACAGTGAACATCCCCGTGGCGATCCTCGTCTGGCTGATGATCTACCCCATGATGGTGCAGATCGATTTCACCTCGATCCGAAAGGCGGGGGCGAATCCGCGAGGCCTCGCCCTCACCCTCGTCATCAACTGGCTGATTAAGCCTTTAAGCATGGCGTTCTTCGCCTGGATCTTCTTCGATAAGCTCTACGCGGCCTACATCAGTCCAGAGCTCGCGAAGGAGTACATCGCAGGCGCAATCCTCCTCGGGGCCGCACCTTGTACAGCGATGGTGTTCGTCTGGTCGTACCTCACCGACGGCGATCCGGGGTACACGCTCGTTCAGGTCGCCATCAACGACCTCGTGCTCCTGGTCGCCTTCATTCCCATTGTGAAGTTCCTCTTGGGTGTCAGCAACGTCGAAATTCCCTTCGACACACTCGCTTCCTCCGTCGTCATCTTCGTCGTCATTCCGCTCGTCGCCGGCTACGCCTCTAACCGACTGCTGATCAAGGCCAAGGGAGACGCGTGGTTTCGGACGGTGTTCCTCGCCAAGCTCAAGCCGGTCTCGATCCTGGCGCTTCTCTCGACGCTCGTGCTCTTGTTCGCGTTCCAGGGGGAGAAGATCCTCGCGTCTCCCGGGGACATTCTGCTCATCGCGGTGCCGCTGGCCATTCAGACGTACCTCATTTTCTTCATCGCGTGGTTCATCGGCCGGAGGATGCGGCTCCCGCACTGCATCTGTTCTCCGGCGTCGATGATCGGGGCGAGCAACTTCTTCGAGCTCTCGGTCGCCGTCGCTATTTCCCTCTTTGGCCTTAATTCCGGAGCTGCCCTTGTGACCGTCGTGGGCGTCCTGATCGAGGTGCCCGTGATGCTGTCGCTGGTTAAGCTTTCGAACCGCTGGAAGTACTAAGGCTCAGCGTAAACCGCGTGTGGCCCTCGAAGAGATCGTAGGTCAAGTCTCCGCCGTGTGCCTGAGCGATCCCGCGAGAGATGCTCAGTCCCAGGCCCGTGCCGCGGCCAAGTTCCTTGGTGGTGAAGAAGGGCTGCATGATTTTCTGTGCGACCTTCTGAGGGATCCCAAGGCCCGCGTCGATGACCGAGATCAGCACTTTATCGTTAAGACGATGGACCTCGAGTCTAATCCACTTTTCGTCGAGCCCCTCGATGGCGTCGCAGGCGTTGTTCAGTAGGTTCAGTATGACCTGGGAGATCTGCGGCGCCCGGCAGTTCAAAACTGCATCCTCGTTCAGATGCGTGGTGAGCGTGATGTGCTGGTGCTTGAAGCGCTCGCCGCACAGCTCGAGCGTGTCGGCGATGATCTGAGCGAGCGACGCGGGCGCCGGCATGTCCTCTTCGGCGTTACGCGAGAAGTTACGCAGTCCTCGGATGATGTGAGTGATGCGATAGACGGTGTCCTCGATCTTCGCGACGTCCCGCTCGAGCTCCTCGACGACGAGCCCATCTCGCTTGAGCGAGCGCTTGATGAGGCCCGCTTTCCCGAGGATGATCGAGAGCGGGTTGTTAATCTCGTGGGCGATGCCGCCGGCCATCTCCCCGAGGGAGGACATCTTCGCGGAGTGAACGAGCTGCGCGGCCTTCTCGCGGCTCCAGACCTGGACGGCGCGGACGGTGTAGTACCACGCGAAGCTGAGTGCCACGATGAGAAAAAACGCGGCGACGACGAGCTGGAGGATGGTGTTTTGGTTGGCGTCGATCAAGCGCTGGGAGTCGCGGCGGGCGGCTGAGAGGAGCTTGAAGATGCCCTCGGAGTACGCGCGCTTGGCATTAAGGTAGGTTTCGCTCTGAATGAGGTCAGTCGCGCGCTCGATTTGCTTCGACTTCGCGAGCCGGAAGGCGTCGCGCTCGAGGCGGATCAGCGTGTCGTTAGCCTTCTCCGTCTCAGAAATGCTCTTCTCCGAGGTCAAGAGCTTCATCTCGAGGAGTGCCTTCGAGAGGCCTTTATCGAGCTCGTCGTAGCGTGCCTCCCACTTCGGGTCGCCGCTCAGAGCACCGGCCTGCGCTGACATCGTCAGGGCTTCATCGAGCCGCAGGATTTCGCCGGCGAGGCGCTCGATCTTCAAGTTCTCATTGTTCAACCGCTGGCCCTGGCCCACGAGCTGGTACATGTAGCTGAACAGGGCCACGACCACGACGATCGTCGCCGCCGAGGTCACGATGAGACGTGTAACGATCTTGTTGGCGTGGTCCATCGGTTACGGTGCGGGTTTCAGGAGGCGGACGTTCGTGGTGGGAAAGTCAAACGTGTCACTGCCACCTATCATGAGAAGCTGCGAACCAATGTTCATGAAGACACCGTTTGTTAAACCTGCTGGAAGATTTGTGAACGGCAACGCGTCCCACTGGTTAGTGGCTAAGTCGTACATGAACGTTTGACTACTGTTGTTGACGTTATCAAAGCGCCCACCCCGGAAGTAGATGCGCTGTCCGTCCGTAGTGACCATTGCTTCAGAGAGTGGTGGAGGGGGAAAGCTCGGCGACAGAGTCGTCCATGTGTTCGTCACAGGATCAAACAGAGCTCCGTCACTGAAGCGGTTACCGACAACATCTTGACCACCCCAGACGAGGAGCTTCCCGTTCACCATCGTACTCGATGCATTGAAGCGGGGAGACAGTGGAGATGGTGCCATGTCATAGGACTGGTTCATAGAAAACTTATAGTACATCCCGTCGTTATACTGAGTTGCTCCGTCGGTGCCGCCCCAAACGACGAAGTAGTCTCCTTCGACGCCGAAAGCCATCAGTGATCGTGGATTAAGAGGCGTGGGAGGCGTCGGAAGAGTTGTCCAGCTTGAACCATTCCAGATAGAACCGACGTTCTTATAGTTAGTGGGCAACTGAAGGCCACCCCAAATGACAAATTTTCCCGCGAGACTACTGTACCCATAGGCCATGTCGGAGGTGGCGCCAGTGGGGATAGTAGCGAGGTTACTCCATGAGGAGCCTGTGTTAACTGCCCTACTTAGCTGGGGATGGCTGCCGCGGATTTTTTAGAAGATTTTGCCTGGACGTTGGAAAAAATTTCA
>JBKHVY010000077.1:0-10550 GCA_046569805.1 Bacteriovoracia bacterium
TCGTGGGCGCCGCCGAGGAGGAAACCCACCGAACCCAGCACCAGCATCAGCATGGTCCAGGGGATCGTCAGGCGCTTGCAGAGCGTGGACTCGTGGACGAAGCGCGCGACGCGTTTTTTGTACGGCTCGAGGTCGCTCGGAGCTTCGTCGAAGAGCTCGTGCAGGTTTTGTTGAGACTGGAGAACGTTCCAGACGTTCTCAACCAGCCGCGCCACGCCGATGAAATAGAACATCACGAAGGCCTGGATAAATATGAGAAAAATGAAAGATGGTATCGCCGTCTGGATGTGAGAGTGGGGCAGTGTGATCCACTGAAGCGCTGTTAAGGCCGTGAGGACGATTCCGGCGACCATCACGACAATCAATGAACGAAGTAAATAGGCCATTGTTGATCTTCCCCAAGTGCGTTCGAGCTACTATTCTGTGCCTGATCTATATAGCAAAGAGGGTTCTAAGATGTCTGAAGAAAAAAGCCAACCAGCGCCGAAGAAGTTGTTAGAAAAATCTCCTCTATCCGGTATCGCGGTTCCGATCGCTATCGTTTTGGTGGGGGCCTTCATTATTTTCGGTGTGACTAAGATGCTTTCCAGCGGAAAGAACCACCGCGATCTCGTGGCGGAACTAAATTCGAAGACTTTCGGGAATCGCTGGGTTGCCGCTTACGAGCTCTCGAAGTATTTGGCCTCTGCACGCATTCCTGAAGCCGATGTCCCGTGGGTCGTCGAAAACCTTGTTCAGGTCTACGACCAGACGAACGACGAGCGGACCCGGAACTTCGTAGTGAAAGCACTTGGCCTGCTCAATCATCCACTTTCTCTCGAGTTGTTTAATAAAGCCTTGAACGATGCAAACCCAGATGTGCGTTTTAACGCGGTGGTGGCCCTCGGAAACTACAAGCTCGGGTCGAACATCGACTGGGTAACCTTAGAAAAAATTCTAACAAGTGATTCGGATGAAGGACTTCGCCAGGCCGTGATCTTTACCGTTGCGACTCACCGCAGAGAGAATGGCGCAGAACTTTTGCGCCCCTTTCTTTCGTCTCAACAAAAAATGCTTCGATACTCTGCAGCAACAGGCATGATTTACTTTGCCCCTATCGAGGCAATGCCTGTTTTAAAGGAGATAATGGCTTTGGGTTACCAAAATGTGACGCCGGGAGAGTTGAACGGAAACCAAGTGGAAGCCTTGAAGGTGAATGTGTTGGGTCACATTGGTAAAGCGGGTACAAAAGAGCTTATTTCTCTGGCTGAAGAATTGGTCCAAAAAGATTCCAACATCCAGGTATCGACACGCGCCAAAGAGCTGGTAAATTTATTGAAAAATTAGAAGTTTACGCCCATAATGGGCGCATTCCCCCTAGCCCTGTTTAGATTGTATTTAGTTTGTAGCTAAAATCCTAATCGCCTGGAGTTTTCACTCATGAGTGAAGAAGTTAAAACCAGTCTCAATCGCCGTGAATTTTTCAGCTTCCTTGCTGTGGGTTGGATCACGTTCGGTGCTGCAGTTTCTGGATTGTTGAGTTTCGTATTCCGTTACCTCTACCCGAACGTCGTGTTCGAACCAGCGATGGACTTCATTGCTGGTTACCCAGATCAGTATCCAGAAGGCGTCGACGAGCGCTGGAAAAACGGTTTCGGTGTTTGGATCTATAAGAAAGACGGCCGCTTCGTAGCGCTCTCAAACATCTGTACGCACCTCGGTTGCATTCCAACTTGGTTGCCAGCAGAAAGCAAGTTCAAGTGTCCGTGCCACGGATCGGGTTACTATCCGAACGGCATCAACTTCGAGGGACCAGCTCCACGTCCCCTCGAGCGTTACAAAGTCTCCCTGAATCCAGAGGGTAAGGTCATCGTCGATAAGACTAAGATCTTCCGCTACGAGAAGGGCGAGTGGAACTATCCTGATTCATTTATTGAAGTCTAATCTTAGAGGTTCGTATGTCTGATCAGAGTCTTGCAGAAAAAGTTGCGAATACCCAAGTCTGGAAAGCGATTTTCCGTCACGGTCCACCAAATAACGCACGTAACCGTGCGGCGGTCGTCGCGGGTAACGTGTTCCTCCACCTCCACCCGATCAAACTCAAGAAGTCCGGCGTTCAGCTCGGCTACACGTGGTGCATGGGCGGACTGACGTTCTTCGTTTTCTTGGCCCTGACGGTCACCGGTGTTCTCTTGATGTTCTACTACCGTCCGACTGCAGAGTACGCCTTCACAGACATCATCGGCCTTCGCGAACACGTGCCTCTGGGCATCATGCGCGAACTTCATCGCTGGGGCGCTCACTTGATGGTCATCACTGTGTGGATCCACATGTTCCGCGTGTTCATGACGGGTTCGTACAAGCCACCTCGTGAGTTCAACTGGGGCGTCGGCGTTATCCTTCTCGTCCTCACACTTCTTCTGTCGTTCACGGGTTACCTCCTTCCGTGGGATCAGCTCGCAATCTGGGCGATCACCGTCGGATCGAACATGGCGAAGGCGACTCCGTTCTTGGGCCACGGTGGTCCGGGCGCTGCTCTCGCCAAGATCGGCGACTTCGTCATGGTTTCGGACAAAAACGACGTGCGCTTCCAACTCTTGGGTGGTCGCTTCGTCGGCGAAGCAGCTCTCCTGCGCTTCTACATTCTCCACTGTGTATTTATTCCGTTGGTCGTCGCCGTGCTTATCGCGGTTCACTTCTGGCGTGTACGTAAGGACGGCGGAATTTCCGCTCCTCTGTAATCAAGGAAGACCATGATTAAAGAAGCAATTAACTACCTATCGAATCCGGTCATTTCCTTCACCGCAGTGACTGCGTTCTTCGTCTATACGATCAAGAAGCCGGAAGTGGTGGCGTCGAAGAAGTTTGGCCTGGGTGCCCTGATCGCGATCCTCGTGATCTTCGGTTGGATGCTCACGGACCCGGTCTTCTTCTCGGTCATTAGTCTTCCCGACAACATTCCTATCATTATCTTGAATGGAGTCGTTCTTTGGTCATGGTGGTTTGCCATGCACAAGGGCGTTGAGAACGATAAACGCATGGAGCGCGGTGAACCACCCATCGAAGGAACCCCCGAGAACCGCGAAAAGGTCTGGGCGTGGCCTAACCTTGTTTATACGGAACTCTTCGCTGGTATCGCTTGTACTGTCTTTTTGATCGTGTGGGCGATCTTCTTCAAAGCTCCACTCGAAGAACCAGCAAACCCGACATGGGCACCGAACCCAGCGAAAGCTCCTTGGTACTTTTTGGGTCTCCAAGAAATGTTGGTTTACTTTGACCCATGGATGGCTGGTGTTGTTCTTCCGGGCATCATTCTTGTCGGTCTGATTGCGATCCCATTCATCGACGTGAACCCTAAGGGTAACGGCTACTACTGCTTCAAAGACCGTAAGTTTGCCATCACCGGCTTCATGTACGGCTGGATTGTTCTTTGGATCTTCTTGATTCAGGTTGGAACGTTCTTGCGTGGACCTAACTGGACCTTCTACGGCCCCTTCGAGTACTGGGACCTGCACAAAGCTGTGGCAGAGAACAACATTAACCTCTCTGAAATCGTATGGATTAAGCTCCTGAACACGGGTCTTCCGAAGAACATTTTTGTGCGTGAATTCTTCGGGATCGCCATTACGTTCTTCTACTTCGTCGGCTGTGTGCCACTGATCACGAAGAAGTGGGGGCAGAAGCTCCTGAACGAAATGGGAGCGATCCGTTACTACATCCTGATCTTCCTGGTCCTTAGCTGCGCGATCCTCCCGATCAAGATGTACCTGCGCTGGTTCCTGACCCTTAAGTACATCATCGCAATGCCAGAGTTTGAACTGAATCTGTAATCACAGCCCTACGCTGAAGGTAAAGAAAATGAAACGTGAACCTGGAATGGCCTACAACATCTCAACCCTGAATAAGGTGTTTGCAGTCTTGTCGGTATTGCTTCTTCTAACTGTCATTTGGGTTGTCCTCGACGACTACATTCGCCCCTGGAAAGCGGTTCAGATCAAGGCGATGGACATCGAGAAGCAAGTCATCTCAAAGAAAGTGAAAGAGATCGAAGGCTCCCTTGATGCGAAAGCCGTAAACGAAGCTCAGGCAAAAGTCGTCGAAGCAGAGAAAGTCATTGAGGCGAACGAGAAGGACATCCGTGCGGTTCAAGAAAAGATCTCGGAAGTTCAGCGCCGTATCTACGTTCAGAACATGTATAACGGTGTACAGGGCTCACAGGCCGCCGAGTGGCAGTTCAAGTACGAGCACGCACTCGTAGCGAAGGACCTCGAAGGCGCAAAGAAATACAAGGCCACTTTCGACGACTATAAGAAGAAAGAGATTGCTGGTAAGGATGCCCTCAAGGGTCAGATGGCCGAAGAGGAAGCTCTCAATCAGCAGATGAAGAAGCTCGTAGAAGCCAAGACGAACGCAGAGAAAGATCTCAAAGCCCTCGTCGGTGACAAGGACCGCTTGGTCATGGCGATGAGTGGCGTCGAGAAGGATCCGATCTGGCTCCTCCGGAACGCTCCGTTCATCGACTTCCTCGATCCGACGATCAAGATCCGCCAGTACGTGATCACGAACGCCACGAACGACATGTACTTCCAGCAGATCCCGAAGATCGACCGCTGTACCACCTGCCACGTCTTCATCGATAAGGCCGGTTACGAAGAGCAAGAAAACCCATACAAGACTCACCCGAAGCTCGATTCTCTCGCTGTCGGCGTGAACTCTGCTCACCCGGTGAAGGACTTCGGCTGTACCTCTTGTCACGGGGGAGTTGGTGACCGCGTTCACGACTTCAATTCACCGGCGCACACTCCGCAGAATGCTGAGCAGAAGAAAGAGTGGATGGCGAAGTACAACTGGCACGAACCGCACAAGATTCCTCAGCCGATGCTCCCGCTCCAGTACACGGAAGGTCAGTGTCTCAAGTGCCACCAAGGTGTTGAGCGCATCCCGATGGCGGACAACCTTAACAAAGGTCGCGAGCTCATCGAGCAGTACGGCTGTTACGGCTGTCACAAGATCGAAGGCTGGGATCACCTCCAGAAGCCGGGCCCTTCTCTCGAGAAGATCACCGCGAAAACCAACATCGAGTGGATGAAGAACTGGATCTGGAGCCCACACTCGTTCAATCCGAAGTCGAAGATGCCGGCCTTCTTCATGCAGGCGAACAACTCGGCGCCGGAGTACATGAAAAAGAACGAAGCTGAAGTGAACGCCATGGCAGAACTCCTTGTTCGCCAGGCGAAGCCCTATAAGCCCTTTGCCACCTACAAGGGTGGGTCGACAGAAAAAGGTAAGGAACTCATTGAGACCGTCGGTTGCGTCGGTTGTCACATGGTCGAAGGCATCGACGAGAAGTGGAACGCCACCGGTAATCGTAAGGGCACTTACCTCACGGGTACGGGCTCGAAGGTTGACCCGGACTGGCTCGTGTCATGGCTGAAGAAGCCAAGCCACTACCAAGAAGATACGGTCATGCCGTCGTTCCGACTCACCGATCAGGAAGCGAACGACATCACGGCTTACCTGATGTCACTGAAGAACACGGCCTTCGAAGGCCTCAAGTTCCCGCCGCTCAACAAAGAGTTGCGTGACGAGATTCTCGTACAAGATTACTTCTCTGCGTTCGAAACGATCGATGCAGCGAAAGCGAAGCTTGCGAAGATGAGCGACGAAGAGCGTACGATGGAACTTGGACGCCGCTCTATTGGTAAGTACGGCTGTTACTCATGTCACAACATCAATGGATTCGGAAACGATCTGCCGCCGATCGGTCCAGAATTGACCAAAGTTGGCTCTAAGCCGATTGAGCAGTTTGGTTTCGGTCAGCAGCGCCACGTGCCTCACAGCCGCCACGGCTGGATCACTCAGCACTTGAAGCAGCCAAGCATCTGGGACCTCGGCGTTCCCAAGCCGTTTAAGGACTTGAACCGCATGCCGAACTTCTATCTCCAAGACTGGGAGATCGAAGCCATGACAATCAACCTCACGGGTCAGATGGATAGCAAGATCCCATTGGCGGGTCAGAAACGTCTCAACGCGAATGAGAAGCTGGCCGAGATCGGAAAGAAAGTTGTGAACAAGTACAACTGCCAGGGCTGTCACCAGATCGACGGCAACGGCGGAAGCCTCAGTAAGGCCTTCGACGATCAGAACTACGGTCCTCCGTACCTCGTGAAAGAAGGTCACCGTGTGCAGACGGAGTGGTTCAATAACTTCCTCCAGAACGTTCACACGATCCGCCCGTACGTGAAGGTTCGGATGCCTTCGTTCAACTACTCGAACGAAGAACTCAACCAGATCGTCACGTACTTCCAAGCCGATGCGGGCCAGGCAACCTTCGAGAACCTTACGAAGGTTGAGTGGGAGCCAGGTGAGCGTGAAGCGGCTCAACGTATTTGGAATGAACTCGCCTGTACGAGCTGTCACACAATCGGCTTCACCAACGATGAAGCTCAAGCTCCAGCATTGAAGAACGCGAAGATGCGTCTTCGTCCGAGCTGGGTTGAGCTGTGGCTCACGGATCCGACAGCGATCATGCCGTACACATCAATGCCGAATTTCTGGGAAGGCGGGCAGTCGACACTTGTGGAAGGTGTTCTCGACAACGATCCGAAGCGCCAGATCAAGGCGATGGTGAAGTGGGTCCAGGAGATGGGTAACAACACCTACCCACCGGCACTTCCGAAGCACGAATAGTTCGATTCTCAAGGGCCCCTTTCGGGGCCCTTTTTTTTGATCAGATTTGTCGGCCATGGTTGGCTGCAGAAGTTTACGTCTAGCTTGCGTCGAGCGCCCGGATTATGATGGAAAAGCCAGGAAGGCTTTCAATGGTTCGGAATTACCGTCAACACTTTCAAGATCTCCCTCACAATCTTAAGCTCTTTCTCTGGGGCCATGCCCTCATGGCGCTCGGAAACTCTGTGCACGGACTGCTCTTCAATTTGTTCCTTCGTGAGTCGGGGCTGAAAGAGGGTGTGATGGGAAGCCTTGCCTCAACGGCATCGCTTGGGACAGCGCTGATGGCCTTTCCGGCGGCCTTCGTCCTCGAGCGCTTTGCTGCGAAGCCGCTCCTCTTACTTGGCCTGTGTGTTTCCGCGGTCTGCTACATCTCGCAGGTCATGTCGCAAACGATCGAGCTCTATACGCTGTTTGGTCTTCTGGGGGCCATGGGACTTGCGATTTTCAATATCTCCGTTGCGCCTTTTATCTTTCGGCATACGCGTCCGGAGCAACGGGTGTATGCCTTCACGATGAACTCTGCGTTCGTGATGGGGTCGCAGCTCGTCGGGTTCTTGATTGGCGGTTATCTTCCAAAGCTCCTGAGTGCAAATTTCCCGGGCCTCTCGGCGCTCGAGAGCTACCGGTACGCGATGGCCGTGTCGCTTGCGATCACGCTCCTGTCGATCTGGCCCTACAGTCAGATCCTGCGCGCACCGGTCCCGAAGCTCAAGCGCCCGAGCCTGAGTGGAATCCGTGAAAAAGACTGGCGCACGCTCGGTAAGCTCATCGCTCCTAAAACGGCGATTGCTCTGGGGGCCGGAATGGTGATTCCGTTCATGAACGTCTACCTCTCGAAGCGCTTTGAGCTCGATAGCGTGGCCATCGGCACGGCCTTCGGTGCTCTCCAGCTGTGTATGTTCATCGGTATCTTCGTGTCCCCAGTGGCCATCAAAAGAATGGATCGCCTGGGCTTCATGATGCTCACGGCCCTACTCTCGGTACCCTTCATGCTGACCATGGCCTTCGCCTCGAGCGTGGCGCTGGTGCTCGGATCGTTCTTCATGCGCGGCATGCTCATGAACATGAGCGGGCCCGCGACCTCGCTCTTCGAGATGGAGAAAGTCCGTGAAGCGGAGTGCCTCTTCGCGTCGTCGATGCTCATCTTCTGCTACAACCTCGGCTGGACTCTCTCGACGCAGGTCGGAGGTTGGGTCATCGAAAGCTACGGCTTCCGGTGGTCGTTCATCGCGGCGGCTGCACTGTACCTTACGGCGGTGGGCTTCTACTGGTTCTTCTTTAAGCGCCCTGTCGCCGCCGAACGAGTGGAAGAGGTTTCTCCGCCCGTTCAGCAAGCAGCCTAGCGCCCAGCTACCAGCTAAGGCCTGTGCCGTTGGTGTGCCAGAATCCGCCGGATCTTTCGAGAGTGAGCGCGTCCATGAGGCGGATCAGACCTTGCGCGGAAACATCCGGTGTGATCTCTCCGTGGTGGTGCGTGAGCTTTGTCTTCACGTAGCCCGGGTGAAGAAGTGCGACGGCGATTTTTTTCGGGAGAAGATCGACAGTAAGTGATTTTCCCATCATGTTCACTGCCGCTTTCGACATGCGATACCCGTAATACTGGCCCGAGGTGTTGTCGCTGATCGATCCCATGCGACTGGTCGTGATGCCGATCTTCGAGCCCGCTGAAAGCTGCGCGAGAAGTGCCGTCGTCACCCGCAGCGGAGCGATGGTGTTGACTTCAAACTGTCGACGAATCTGTTCGATATTCATGTCTTCGAGTGTTTCGTTCTCGAAGATACCAGCGTTATTCAGAAGCCAGTCGATCTTCACACCTTTGAGCGCGCTCGTAAGCTGCGCCTCGAGGTTCGGTGCGGTGAGCTCGATCCCCGTGACGACGGTTACCGGTAGTGCCGAGAGTTCCGGTGTTGCTGTCCGGCAGAGAGCGAAGACTTTATCGCCGCGAGCGGCGAGCTGTCGCGTGAGTTCGAGGCCAATGCCACTGGCGCTTCCGGTGATGACGATGGTTTTCATAGAGTCTCCCTGTGTGGCCAAATGATTGGCATGAGTTCGTTAATCAGGTCTTCGAAGAGCTTCGCTTCGATGGATGTGAAGCGTCCAGGTACGGGAGAGTCGAGGTCGAGTACGCCGACGCAGGTTCCTTCCCACAGCATCGGGACAACGATCTCCGAGCGCGAGGCTGCGTCGCAGGCGATGTGTCCCGGAAAGGCATGAACGTCGGGAACGCATTGAGTGGTCTTTGTCGCATGGGCCGTTCCGCACACACCACGCTGAGATTTGATGCGAAGGCAGGCAGGCTTCCCTTGAAACGGTCCCAGCACCAGTTCCTGATGTTTCGCATCCCACAGATAGAAACCCGCCCAGTTGAGATCGGGAACGGAGTGATAAATGACGGCCGCTAAGTTAGCGAGGTTCGCGGTTAAGTTCGGCTCGCCAGTGACGAGACCTAGAGCGCTGCGCCGAAGATCAGGATCGGGAGTCCACATAGCTCCTCCTTGTCAAAAAGGGATTTCATCGAGACAGTGGTAGCATGAAGAAAGAAGCCTTTCCACCCGCAGACCACAGTTTGATCGCCGGATACTTATTTTGGGTCTTCGGGTTCACCGGCGCCCATCGGTTCTACTTCGGCAAGAAGTGGACAGGTCTTTTGTGGTTTGCCACCTTCGGTATGTTCGGCATTGGGTGGCTCGTCGACGCGTTCCTCATCCCGGGGATGGAGGAAGACGCCGACATTAAGTACGTGGCGGGTCGCTACAACTTCAACGTCGCGTGGATCTTGCTCACGTTCTTTGGATTCCTGGGCCTTCACCGCTTCTACCTCGGAAAGATCTGGACTGGTCTTTTGTGGCTTTGCACAGGAGGTCTCTTGACCTTCGGATGGGCCTGGGACTTGTGGCATCTGAACGAGATGGTCTCTGAGGAAAACCGCCAGAATTAAATTTCGCTCTTAAGCTGCTCGAGAAACGTTCGCATAAATGCCACTCGCTTTTCGCCCTCGATCCGGCCCTGAGCTGTCTGGAGAGTCTCCGCGAGCTTCAGCAGTTTGACGAAGTAATGATCGAGCATGAACTGCTTGTCGTCTAAGGGCCTCTTCTCCGCAAAGGGGTCTGCCGCATCGTAGAAGAGCGTTTTCATCTGTACGTTCACAGCAGCACAACGGAGTACACCGATGGCACCGATGGCGTCGAGGCGATCTGCGTCCTGCACACAGGCCGCTTCCCGGCTCGAGGGAGTGAGTCCTCGCGACCAGGAGTGCTCGACGATGGCCCGGTGGATGGCATCGAGCTTCGTGGCATCGTAGTCATGCTCGCGCAAGAGCTTCACCGCCTTGTCGGCCGCGAGCTCTGAGGCACGCGAGCGCTCAGGGTGATTCTTTGGAATATTCACGATGTCGTGCAGATACGCTGCAGGGATCACCACTAAAAGGTCGGCCCCTTCGGCACGTGCGAGGTCTGTCGCTGTCTTCACCACGCGCAGGATGTGTGACCAGTCGTGCCCCGGATCCTGCGCCAGGTAGTAAGGTCTTATGGCCGCTAGCAGTGACTCCGGTAGCATCAGTGCTCGGCCAGCTTGCCTTTGAGTGTCCGCACGGCCCAGCCCAGGACAGGTACGTATTCGTAAACCATCGCGCCGACGTCGAAGTAGTCGCGGTGGTAGATAACCTTATCCTCTGGGCCTCCGAACTTCATGATCGACATCCCGTCTACCACGATCGGCTCACCGGCGTTGAGTTTGTCGACGGCGTAGGTCATCTTCCAGACCAGGGCGACCTGCTTGCCTTCGGTGATCACGTCCAGGTACTCAAACTTAATCGACTTCAAGCCCTGGTACATTTTCTT
>JBKHVY010000078.1:0-4300 GCA_046569805.1 Bacteriovoracia bacterium
AGGCCCAGGAAGTACTCCTCGTCTTCGTTCTCGAAGGGCGTTCCCCCGAGCGCGCGCTTGAGCTTGCGCTTCTGCGTCTCGAGGAGCGTGTTGCCGACCCGGTAGAGGTCGACGAAGTCGAGCTTCTCGAAGACGACGTCGGACTTGCCTAGCTGCTGGACCGCGTAGCTGAAGCCGAGCTCCAAGCGCTGGCGCGTCTTCGCCCCCGCGCGGGTCATGGCGACGGCACCGCCCTTGAGGGCGTCGTCTCCGACGATGCGCGAGTTCACGAGGCGCACGAAGTTGAACTGAAGAAAATCCCGGCGACGCTGGTCCGCGATCGCGGCCAGAGCGTCCTTGAGCTCATCCATCCCCGACTGATACGCCATAAGGCTCGAGGCGTGGAGTGCCTGGTTCTTCATGTCGTCGTCGATGTTACCGGTGGCGCCGGTCTTCTCGCGGATGTACGCCGCCGCCGCCTCGGGGCTGGGAAGGATGGTATCAAGCTCGAGGGCTTCGTAGTAATCCACGAACCCAAAATCGCGCAGGCGCTCTTTCTTTCGCTGGTACGAGTCCTCTTCCATCACCATGTACGAGTCGGCCACCATCTTGAAGAGGTGCGTGTAGGCACCTTCAACGCCGCGCTCGCTGTAGAGATCTTTCACCAACTGGCGCAGCTCTGTGACGTAGGGAAAATCCTCGGGGTATTCGATGAGGAGGAGGTTGTCTTCGGTGATGAAGTAGTTATCGGACTCCGGGTACTCTGGCTCTTCAGCGTCGAAGGTCGAAATCGTGCACTGGCACTTGAGCATCAAAAGGAAATCTTCCGACTGCGCGAACTCGGTGCGCACCTCCTGCGAGGGGCAGTGGGCGTAGACGTCGAACCACCAGTTGGCGGCGACGGGGTCAATCTCGTCACGCTTCCAGATGTCGAGGTCGAGCATCGCCTGGCGCTGATCGGGAGAGAGCTTCGAAAGCACGAGAGCCGCGTAGTCTTTGCTCGTCGAGCGCAGGGCCAAAAAAAGTGGCTGCACCGGAATCGCCGCGAGGTCAGTGCCGGTATCGACGAGCTTCTCGATGTCCTCAAATCGGCGGTAGGATTGGGCTTCTTGGATCAACTGGCTTAAGACGTCTTTTTTCATAGCAGAAGCTTTACCGCACTTGGGGCAGAAGCTCAATGATGACGAGCCGTATCTTCGCGGTCTAGAATCAACTCATGGAAATCCTCAAAAGCTTCCCCACGCTCAGCTCCCTTCGCGCCTCCCAGCCAAACTTACGCGCGCTGCTCTTTGACATGGATGGAACCCTGTTTCAAACAGAGGAGCACCACGCGGACGTGCTTCGCCAGATGGCACAGGAGTGGAAGATCGTCCCGCCCTTCCCACCGCACGAGCTCGAAGACCGCCTCAAGGGGATGGCCGATCGCCAGGTGCTTGAGCTAGCGCGAAACTGGCAGGGCTTCCCCGCGCACTTCGACGAGGCGAGTTTTATCGCTGAGAAGAACAAGAAGCTCTTGGAGCTCATCCCCCAGACGCCCATCGAGCGCTGGTGCTCCCAGGACCTTGTGGGGCTGTTGCATGAAGCGAAGCAAGCCCAGCTCCTCACGGCGGTCGTGACCTCGAGCGAGCGCGTGATCACGGATCAATTCCTTCACACGTCACAACTCCGTCCACTCTTCGACCTCGTGATTACGCTACAGGATGTGACCCATCCGAAGCCTCATCCAGCGCCGTATCTCCAGGCGATGCTCCATTTGAACGTGGGCCCTCGGGACACGCTGATCTTCGAAGACTCAAGGCCTGGGCTGGAGGCTGCTACGCGCGCCGGCGCGCGCGTGATCGAAGTCCAGTGGTGGAAGAACTACTCTTCGGGCCTTAAGACGTAGATCTGCCAGGCGTTTCCACTGGCGACGTCGTTCGAGAGTTCGACGTATTCCGGCGGCGTCTGACGCGTATCCACATCGTTGATGACCCAGAATTTTTCACCGAGCACACCCACGACGTTATAGAGACCTTGGTGGTTTTGCACATCGATGAGGTACTTAAGAAACGTCAGCGGCATCGGTGCTTCCTTGCCGCCGAGCTTATCCCACGAGCGCATCTCTTCGAGTGCTGTGCGCGAGGTGTAGTCCTTAAGCGTCGTTGAAAGAAGCTGCAGCTCGGCCATGCTAAAGACGTAGTCATAGCGGAACTTCAGCATGTCGACGTCGACCCGATCAAGGTTCTGTCCCTGGCGCACTTCTGCGGCCTGGAGGAATGCCGTTTTTGCCTCGGCAATAACTTCAGGCTTCGGTTTTGGTTTCGGTACCACCACCTCCACCACGGGTGCCGGTGCAGGAACAGCTGCAACCACGGCCGGTGCCGGTGTCGGTGCTGCGACGGGCTTCGGTTCGACTTTGGCGATCTCCACCTTCGGCTCAAAAATAGTCTTCAGACCTTTTTGAGTGAACTCCTTCAGCGCTCCGTAGACGAAGGCCCGTCCCTGGAGGTAGCGCTCACCATAGGTCGCTCTAAGCTTGGAGAAAATAATCGGCTGCATCCCCGCGAGCACTGGGTAGACGCGCTCCTTGCTCGCCATCATCTGCCCGAAGCGCCGCAAGCACCCCATCGCAAGACCCTCTTTGTTGATGAGGCTCACGAGGTTCGACGTGCTCAGAAGATGTGAGGACAGTGGTGAGGATGAAATGCCGTAGAGTTGGTCTTCTTCGGAGCAGATCTTCTGAAACAGTTCACGGTCTGCTGCGCAGGAGCGGGCCATCAGTGCCACGGCACTTTCAGCGGAGAGATTCTGACAATTCGCGCGCTCAGCACGGCACTGGAGCAACACTCGCGATCCACTGGCCGAGGAGTCTTTCCCTCCGATGCGACTGAGCCACATTTTTTGCTCGCTCACGAAGTTGTGCGACTTGCCGATGATGGGCTCGCTATAGGGCTTCTGCTGGGAGAGGTTCTGAATGAAGGTCTTCATGTCGCTGGACTTGGGACTACAACTCTTAAGCAGTGCTGGCAGATCGAAGGAACAGACATCCCCTCGGCGCAGAAGCACCATGTCCTGGCGAGAGACGTCGAGGATCTCGAGGAGGTAGCTGAGTGCAATTAGTCGAAAGCCGTAGCGAATGTCATCGAAGTTTGAAGAAAGAACTTCGTGGGGACACGTCGAGGCACCCATCACCTCTTCACTAAAAAAGCGGCTCCAATCTGGTGCTGTCTGCCAGATGTAGTTAAGAAAGTAAGTGTTGGAGAAATGCTCGTCATCTAAGCTCAAGCGACCGAAGTAGGGATCGTGATGGGAGACCGGTCGCCACGGCCCAGCGTAAATCGACTGCGTTTTTTCACCTAGGTACCCCTCGGAGAAGCTTCGATCCAGCGAGGCCTGGGCCCACGTCAAAGTTGCGAGGAAGGATGCCAAAATAATGAAAAGACGAGTCATACCTTCTAATCTTACACGAACTGAGGGAGCGCAAAACACATCTCCATGAGTGATGACATTAAGCTACTAAGACATTGAAAACATTGTGTTATTTGTGACTTTCTCTCGGCGGTGGGGTGAAAATTGCCCGGTCACTCCCTGTGACGCAGGAGCTATGGTAAAATGAAACATGAGAATTTATTCTCGCTCAAGTGATTCCGATCATAAACCGATCAGAACGCTTGAGTTAAACATCTTTAAAGGAGTCTTTGTTGAGTCATCTCAAAGATCATCCCAAGAAGTACTGACAGACGCCTGAACACTTGCGACTGTTGGTTTTTCTGGGAAGTCCGGAAGAAGCGACGAACAGGCAGGTGTCATATGAAATCAAAAACAACCCTCACGTCCCCTATTCTCTTCAGGCCCGAGCCCCCGGCCGAGCGTCCACTGAAGAGCCTCCGTCCCCTGCGTTCATTGCACGGAATTAAGAGCCTTCGCCCGAAGAACGCACCGGCGCTGGTCAAAGAGATTTCGGCCAAACAATAGACTGACCTAGAACTGGCGCTCGAGTTCTTTGAGCGCCTTGGTCTGCGTCTCCTCGAGGTCCTTGATCTGCGTCTCGTGGATGTTGATGAGGTAGCGCTTCTTGAACTCAAAAGCCTTTGTTAGGTAGCGCCGCTGTGACTGCACCACGCCTCGGAAGCAAACTTCCTTTTCCGACTTCGCCGCTCCGAGTTCCGCACACTCGCTGCGCTTTAAATCTAGCTGGCGCTCGATCTCGAGCGTCAGGGTCCGGTAGCGTTCTTCGAAATTCTTGTCGATTGAAAGAGCTTCGAGCTCACCAATGAGCTTTTCAACTCCACTCACACTCTCCTCACTCTTCCCACCGAAGGGCAGCCCAAACACCTGCGCC
>JBKHVY010000078.1:4344-10344 GCA_046569805.1 Bacteriovoracia bacterium
AGCATGAGAGCTAAAACAAATCTTGCCATGAAGTTCCATCCTTCGTTTCGGGCCCCAGAATCTCACTCAACAGGTGCGCGACGCGAGACAGAGGAAACCCCATGACGCTCGCGTAGCATCCGTGGATCCCGCCGATAAAGCTCAGTGCCTGGCCCTGGATACCGTAGGCGCCGGCCTTGTCGAGACAGTCACCGCTCGCGAGGTAATTCTCCACTAGGCGTTCGTTAAAGGGAAGAAAATCTACGTCGGTCGACTCCACGTGCTGCACCTGGGACCAGGCTTCCGCGCGACGGACGAAGATCGAGACGGCGGTGTGAACCTGATGACGTTTTCCGGCCAGCGTTCGCAAGATTTCCCGCGCGTGAGAGATGTCGCGCGGTTTGCCGAAGATCTCGCCGTCGAGCGCCACCACCGTGTCCGATGAGATCACAACTGTGCGCGCGACATTTTGAGTCCTCGCGATGGCTTCACCTTTGAGCTCTGCCACGGCCAGGGCGAAGGCGCGTGGATCGGAGTGCGCCGACTCTTCGGCGACGTCGGAGACTTGCACCTCGAAGGGAACCTTCAGATGTGACAGGAGTTCGCGGCGTCGCGGAGAGCCGCTGGCGAGGATGAGTTTCCATTTATTTTTGTCGTGCATTCTTTAGTAACCATCCGTAGTAGTGAACGGGAACCATGTCGCGCGTGGATTCGCGCGCCAGGGAGTGCTTTTGCTTGATCGATTGGTAGTAACTCTCGAGCGCTGCAGAAAAGTAATCCGGCGCAAACTCTACGGGGCTTGACTCTTGAGCAAGCTTCGCGGCTTCGGTCAAGCGCTGGAGGGAGCGCAGGTTCGAAGTCTCAAGCCGCCGCGTGTATTCGACGAGGAAACTGAAGCGCTGGTCCTGATCCTCGGCCCAGAGCCGGTAGCCCCAGTTCGTGGCGAGCTCGTCTTCGGCACTGGTCCAGAAGCTCTCCTGACGAGCGACGGCGAGCTCGCGGGCCAAGAGCACTGTGGTAAGGCGCCGGTACAGCACTTCACTGAGTTCTAAGAACTGTGGTGTCTCGGCCATCGGCAAAACACTACGCCCGTCTTGATCGACGCTCATCCATTTGTCGATGGGGAGCTCTTCCTGAGTGGTGTTGACGTAGCCCCGGAACAAGATCTTCCCGAACGCCGAGGCAGGCCGCTCCCCCTCTTCCTGTTCGTCGCGCGAGAGGAGCTTCACGTAGCTCATCTTCGCCTCGCCGTAGAACCACAGGAGAGCTTGGTCGCGCGCGTGAAGGCTTCCGTTCGGAGTGACCAGGAAGACCTCGTGGAATTTTTTCTGCGCGAACTTATTGTTCTCGCCGATCAACTGGTTAAGTCGTGCCTGTTGCTGCTTGAGGCCCAGGACTTCTGGTGAGGTGACGGAGAAGCTCTGCTCTTCATCCTTCATCCCTTGGTAGACCTGGCGCTGGTACCAACTCAAGTTCGCCTCTTGCTCGAGGAGCGGGAGGAAGAGTGGGTCGGTGTCGTAGAGGTTGTGGAACTTCTGCTGACGACTACTGCGCGGAAGCCAAAGGACGTATCCGTTATTGAGGCGCGCCTGATAGAACACTTTTTCTTTAGTGACGTTAATCTCAAGCATGGCGATGGCACTGCGGGGAGCAATGCGGACCAGTCCACCGTCAGCGAGCAAGAGCCACAGGTAGGAGTCATGGCCCGTGTGAATTTCATCCCCCTCATGAACCCGGGACTGCCAGCGCAGAGGCGTAGGAATGCTGCCGCGGTAGAGGCGGCAGTCTCCGATGCAGCTCAAAACCTTCCCGATGCGTTCTGGTGCCTGGGCCAATCTCTGACGCACCTTCCAGCCGGGCTCCTGGTCCTTGAGCGTCCGCTCGAGCTTCCAGGTCTCGAAACTCAACCACTTGTCCGGACCTGCTTGCCAATCGATCAGACTTTTCTTCTGTTCAGGCAAGGGTGGGCGGTCGAAGTCGGTTTTTTCGACGTCTGTGATCCACGCCTCGGTCGCAGAGGCCGAGAAAGTACAGAGAGCGATGCACAACGTGGAGATGAGGAGAACCGTGAGTTTCATGATCTTTCTATCATGCCGCAGATTAGAATGAAGGAAAACGAGGGCAAGAAATTTACGGCCTTACCGTGATTTGCTACTCTATGCGCTCACCTAACCGCATGGGGCCATATGCAAGAGTCGACCGAGCAAACATCTCAGGAACAGTTCTCCTTCGTCGAAACCGAACGAGAGATCCTCAAGCGCTGGAACAAAGAGCAGATCTTTAAGAAATCTCTCGAACAAACCAAGGCCCATGCCCCCTACATCTTCTACGACGGTCCACCCTTTGCCACCGGTCTTCCCCACCACGGACACATCGTCGCCTCGACGCTCAAAGACGTGATCCCGCGCTACTTCACGATGAAAGGCTACTACGTCGACCGCCGCTTTGGCTGGGACTGCCATGGCCTTCCGATCGAGCAAGAGATCGATAAGAAGTTCGGGAAGTCCGCCAGTGACTTCGTCGCCGAGCACGGCGTCGCCGCCTACAACAAAGAGTGCCGCGGCATCGTCGACCGCTACGTGACCGAGTGGGAGAAGACCATCGGACGCTTAGGCCGCTGGGTCGACTTCCAGAACGACTACAAAACCATGGATCCGGAGTTCATGGAGTCGGTGTGGTGGGTCTTCAAGAGCATCTGGGACAAGGGTCTTATCTACCAGGGAAATAAGATCGTGCCCTACTCACCGGCACTGCAAACGGCCCTCTCGAACTTCGAAGCCACGCAGAACTACCAAGACATCCAAGATCCCGCCGTGACGGTGCTCTTCAAGAGCACGAGTATGGCGAATACCTTCTTCCTGGCCTGGACGACCACTCCCTGGACCCTGCCCTCGAACCTCGGCCTGTGCGTACATCCCGACGTGAGCTACGTGAAGTTCAAAGAGACCGAAACGGGCCGGGTGCTGATCCTCGCCGAAGCGCGCGTGGAATCTTATCAGAAGCAGCTCAAAGGAGAGGTCATCGAAACCTTCCCGGGCGTGAAGCTCAAGGGCGAACGCTTTGAGCCGCTCTTCCCCTTCTTCCAGCACATGGCAAAGGACGGCTACTTCCAGGTCTTCGCCGACGAGTACGTCACAACGACCGATGGTACCGGTATCGTTCACCAAGCGCCGGCCCACGGTGAAGACGATATGCGAGTCATGCGGACCGCGGGCCTCACGGAAGTCGTCTCGCCGCTGGATGCCTCCGGCAAGTTCACCATTGAAGCCGCGCCGTTTGAGGGCATGAGCTTCAAAGACGCTGATAAAGAAGTCATCAAGGCGCTCAAGGAGAAGGGCCTTCTCTTCTGGCAATCAACCCTCGTCCACAGCTACCCCATGTGCTACCGCACGGACACGCCACTCATGTACCGAGCGATGCCTCAGTGGTACCTCGCGGTCGAAAAGATCAAAGACAAGATGCTCGCCGCCAACGCCCAGATCAACTGGGTTCCAGGGCACATCAAAGAAGGCCGCTTCGGGAAGTGGCTCGAGAACGCGCGCGACTGGGCGATCTCGCGCAACCGCTATTGGGGCACGCCGCTGCCGATCTGGATCAACGACGTCACCGGTGCGGCCGTCTGTGTCGGCTCGATCGCCGAACTGGAAAAACTCACGAACTCAAAAGTCACGGATCTCCACCGCGAGTTCGTCGACGGACTCACCTTCACGAAAGCGGGCGAGAAGGGCGTCTACCGCCGCATCCCCGAGGTGCTCGACTGCTGGTTTGAATCCGGCTCCATGCCCTATGCGCAGCTCCACTATCCGTTCGAGAACGCGGGCGTCTTCGACAAAGGCTTCCCGGCTGAGTTCATCGCCGAGGGCCTCGATCAGACGCGCGGCTGGTTCTACACGCTGACCGTCCTCTCGGCAGCACTCTTCGATAAGCCGGCGTTCAAGAACGTCATCGTCAACGGCATGGTGCTCGCCAAAGATGGCCGCAAGATGAGCAAGCGCCTGCGCAACTACACCCCGCCGGACGAGCTCCTCGAGAGCCACGGCGCGGACGCCCTGCGCTTGTACCTCATCAACTCGGGCCTCGTGCGCGCGGAAGAACTGCGCTTCACCGACGAGGGCGTGAAGGAGATGACTAGCCGGGTGCTGCTCCCCTGGTACAACAGCTTCAAGTTCTACAAGACCTACGCCGACGTCGACGGCTTCGACCCGAAGGCGCACGCCCAGGCGCCGACCAACATCCTCGACCAGTGGATCCTCTCGAAGCTCCAGACGCTCGTGGCGGAAGTGAACGTCGAGATGCAGGCCTACCGTCTCTACAACGTCGTCACACCGCTCTTCTCGTTCATCGACGACCTCACGAACTGGTACATCCGCCTCAACCGCCGCCGCTTCTGGGAAGAGGGCATGGAGGCCGACAAGCGCGCCGCCTACACCACACTTCATCGCGTGCTCACGGACCTCTCGCGTCTCATGGCGCCCTTCGCGCCGTTCTTCTCGGACTACAGTTTCGTGGCCCTCACGGGGTTAACCTCCGTGCACCTCGACCACTACCCGGACGCGGATCAGAAACTCATGAACCCGACGCTCGAAGATGCCGTCGGTCGCATGCAGCAGATCATTCTCCTGGGCCGCCAGAAGCGCGTCGACGCCGGCGTGAAAGTGAAGACCCCGCTGCGCCAGCTCGACGTCATCTACCGCGATCCCGCACTGTTTACAGAGATCGCGAAGCTCGAGGAGTTCCTCAAGGGCGAACTCAACGTGAAGGACGTGCAGTACAAAGCAAACGAAGCGGACTTCATTCGCCTCTACGCCAAAGCGAATCTTCCAGTGCTCGGAAAGAAGCTCGGCAAAGACATGGGCAAGTTCCGCGCGAAGATCGAAGCCCTCGACTACGCCACCCTCCAGAAACTCGAGGCCGGCGCACACGTCACGCTCGACGGCGTGGACTTCGGGCCCGAAGAGATCCTCGTGTACCGAGAAGCGAAGCCGGGAACAGATGCGGTCACCAATCGCTTCATCACGATTAATCTTCCGTGCACCCTGGACCAGGAGCTCATCGACGAGGGCCTCGCACGTGAGTTCGTTAACCGTATCCAGCAAGCGCGCAAGACCGCGCGCCTCAACGTCTCGGATCGCGTGAAGGTATCGGTCGTGCTCTCAGGCCCAGAGGCCTCGCAGCTTACAGCGGTACTGGAAAAACACCGGGCGCACATCGCAAGCGAAACACTGGCGCAAGAGATCAGCGTCGTCGCCAGCTTCCCGGGCGCCATCGACGGACTGCCGGTGCTTGAGACGAACTGTTCGATTGGGCTCGAGGCCCTGAAGGCGTAAGCGCCTCAGATTATTGCTTCCTTAATATCTGGGCGGATGCACAACCCCGTCATCCGTCCAGACCCCTTGCCTCGAACTTTCCAAACCCTTTGAAATCCCTCAGTTTTCTTTAATTCCCTGAGCTTCATTCTGTTAGACCCTTTAGGTTTTTCCGATTCCTCCGATTAAAATACTTGAGAATTAAATTCTTCTCTCCCGGGGGCGTCCATGAGCTGGCAGCAACACTTGAACTGTCGCATTCAGATCGAGCACGAAGGTGTGACTTACCAGTGGGAAAAGACTCTCCCGCTTCCGCGCCACATTCCTCTGGCGGGACTCTTCGTTCACTCACTGCCGATCGAGCGCTCAAGCACAAAAGAGAAGCGAGAGCTCTCGCTCCAGTTGCGCAAGGTTCTCTGGAGCTACGAGAACATCGACGACCAAGTCTGGCGTCGCGCCGCTCGCGAGCTCGAGCAGTGGATCCTTTCGCTTCCCTGCGCCGATGCGCGCAAGCTCACGCTGGATGCTCACCAGGCCGGCGTCGCCGTGGCCCTCAGCATGCTTACGCGTCCCTTCCGAGGCCCGAAGCTAACCATTCGGTCATCGCAAGCTCCACTGGCATGGCTTAAGAAACGCTTTCCTCAGCGCACGGGGAAGGCCGTACGTGTGGAAAGTGTACGCGCAGCGGAGTGCCCGTGGGCGGGGCTTCCGACCT
>JBKHVY010000079.1:0-10340 GCA_046569805.1 Bacteriovoracia bacterium
ACCCATAAGTCCTCCTGTGAGGCATGGGGCCGCTAAAGAAGAAGTCTTATGACACCGATCTTAACGCGGACAGTTCATCGCGGATATTAGCAAAATCCAACGCCGTCCACAAGTCCCCTGCCCGGTATTGAAAAAACAACAGGGCTAATGTTTTTAATATGTTATGGCGGCTATCTACCCGGAATATCGAGCGTGACTTCACAACGTGCACCGGGAACATTAACCCTCGGTAGCTGCTGGTTGCACTTAGTGATGGCCACCCTGCACTCCCTCTCTTGGAAGATGAAGCCGAGCGGATCACCATTTGAGGCGATGATTTCAACGACGCATTTGGCGTGTGAAGATGCCGAAAAACTAATGAACATCAGGGCGACAGCGAAGGCTTTCATGGCAAACTCCCAACAATATAAGATACGGTTGGGATCATACTCGAAGATGGCCCTTGCCCCAAGACCCTGAGAATTTTTAACAGGCGGATAACATGTCAGTATCACAAGAAGAAATCCAAAACCTCCGGAAAAACTATCAACTCGGAGCTCTCTCAGAGCACGACTGTGCTGCAAACCCAGTGGATCAGTTTCAGCGCTGGTTCGCCGAAGTCTTGAAGTCAGAGTGCGATGAACCCAATGCCTTCACGCTGTCGACCGTGAAGGACGGAAAGCCGCGCGGTCGCATTGTGCTCTTTAAGGGTTACCACCTCGAGGGTCCGGTGTTCTACACAAACTACGAATCTCCGAAGGGCCAAGAGCTTGCCGACTTCGCTCACGCCAGCGCCACCTTTGTTTGGTTGCCTCTACAGCGTCAGGTGCGCATTGAGGGTCGGATAGAACGCGTCCCCGCAGAAGTTTCAGACCAATACTTTGCTTCACGGCCTTACGGAAGTCAGATCGGCGCCATCGCTTCTCCGCAGGGACAAGTCGTAGAGTCGCGGGAGTTTCTCGAGGAATTATACCGCGAAGCCCGGCTGAAATACCCGGAGGGTTCAGTGGTTCCGCGACCCAAAAACTGGGGTGGCTTTGCGATCATTCCAGAGCGCTGGGAATTCTGGCAAGGCCGGCAGAATCGCCTCCATGACCGCGTGGTTTATGTAAAGAATGGTGCTACTTGGACGAGGCAGCGCCTGGCTCCTTAATCGCATCACGGGCCACCACAACCCAGCCGATCGCGAGCAGTGCGCCCCACAGATATCCAGCAACGATATCAAGCGGAAGGTGCACACCGAGGTAGATACGGCTGAAGCCGACTAGGAAGATGGTTCCGCCGAGTAGTGCTTTTTCCCAAAAGCTCAGGCGCGCGAACGGAGCGAGAAAAACACCGAGGGCCATGGAGTTGGCGGCGTGAGAAGAGAAGAACCCCCACTTCCCTCCACATCCTTGTCCAAACTGCGCTAATCGATCCTGCAGTTCGAGCATCTTGCAGGGCCTCAGGCGCCGAACAAGATTCTTAAAAAAATACGAGGTCGAAGTATCAACGACGGAAAGAAGCAACAGCGCCAAGAGAACGAGTTTGAGTGAGCCCTTCGCGCCGTGTTCTCGAAAAATTTTCCAAATCAAAAAACTCGCGAGCGGAAGCCACAGGAGCTGTCCTGAAAAGAATGTCATTAACTGGTTCAGGCCCGGGACATCGTAGCCGTGGAGAAGGAAAAAAACGAATTCCTCGGCACGACTTAGTCCCACGAGCTAGAGTGTCCCGAAGATTTTCTTGAGGCGTAGCCGAATCACGTTAACTACCGCTTCGAAGATAATCCCTTTGCCCATCTTCGAGGCACCCTCGGTGCGCTCCCAGAAGACAATTGGATACTCAAAGCAAGGAAGACCTTGGCTCCAAACTTTGTACTTAAGTTCGATCTGGAAGGCGTAGCCGACAGAGAAAATCTGGTCCAGCTTAAGCGATCGCAGCGCCTTCGAAGTATAGCCGTTGAAACCACCAGTTGGATCGAGAAAAGGGATGCCCGTGATAAGCCTCGTGTAGAGTGATGCTCCGTAGGACAGGAGTAGCCGCTGAAAGGGCCAGTTCATTATCCGAATTCCCTTGATGTAGCGCGAACCCACCACAAGATCATTTGTGTCGAGCGCGCGGATCATGTCGGGGAGCGCCGCTGGATCGTGAGAGAAGTCACAGTCCATGGTTATAACTTTTGCGTAGCCCTTCTCAAGGGCCCAGCCGAAGCCGCGAATGTACGCAGTCCCGAGACCGAGCTTTCCCTGGCGCTCGATCAGGTGGAGAAACTTCTTCGAGGCCTGGAGTTCCTTCACCGCCTGACCAGTTCCATCAGGTGAACCGTCGTCGATGATGAGGAGATCAATGTCCGCAGAGATTTTCTCAATCTCTTGGATCATGCGTGTGACGTTGCCACGCTCGTTATAGGTGGGAATGATGATTAGCGTGGTGTGAAGGCCAGACAAGCATGCGTCCTTTTGAGAGAATAGCTTCCACATGATTCCACGCGCACTCATTTTTGACAAGCTCGCTCCCTGGCTTCTTTTGCTAGGGAACCTTCTCGTCGTCTTCGGCTCTGAACTGGCGCACGACGAAGCCTACTACTGGTTATTTTCTCAGAACTTAGACTGGGGATACTTCGATCATCCACCCATGACGGCGTGGCTCATTGCTCTTACTTCTTGGCTCGGTGGTGAGGTGGGCGTCCGCCTTGCTTTTGTTTTGGTCATGCAGCTCTCGGCGTGGCTATTTGTGTCGAGCCTACCTCACGAAGAGAAGCGCTTCGGTTGGCTTGGGCTTAACATCTTTCCGCTCCTCGCCTTCGCCGGGGCGCTCGCGATTCCGGATGGACCCCTTGTGTTCTTCAGTGCTCTCTGGTTATGGCATCTGCGGCGAGCTCTCGCGGATGACAACGTGGCAAACGCCATTATCTCCGGCGTCCTGACTGCGATGCTTTTGTACAGTAAGTACCACGGTGTTCTCTTCATCGTCGGAACGATCATTGCCCTTCCGCGGCTTCTGCTTCGACCAACGTTCTGGGTAAGTGCCGGGGTTGCTCTCGTGTTGTTTTTGCCACACGTGTACTGGCAATGGAGTCACGGTTTTGCGACCTTCAGGTACCACTTCGTTGATCGACCGGGGGTAGCGCTCGGTTGGAGGCAGCCGCTCGAGTTCTTTGTATTGCAGCTGATCCTGCCGGGTCTATTTCTGGCACCGCTTGCCTGGAAGCATTTGCTTAAAACGAAGGCTACGTCGGATGAGTTGCGTGTGTTTAAGGTCATCACGCTATTCGTGATCCTGTTCTTTTTTGTGTCGACATTTACGAAGAGGCTCGAGGCCAACTGGACCGTCGCTGCTGGACTTCCGTTCATCCTTTTCCTCGCGGGCACAAGTTTTTATCAGCAACACAAGCAGTGGGTTGATCGATTGGGGATGCTTAGTCTTGGACTCGTGGTGGCAGCGAGATTGATGATCGTTGCTCCCGCTGACTGGTACGGTGTGAAGCGTTTAAGTGAAGTTCATGGTTGGAAGAGTTGGGCGCATTCAATTGCCCAACAAACACCAGGCTGCTCCTTGGCTGCGAATACCTATCAAGTCGCTTCAAAGCTCAGCTTCTACCTTCAGCGCCAGGTACCGGCGCTGAACGTGAAGTCCCGACTAAATCAGTTCGAGTTCTGGGACTGGGAAAAGGCGTGGGATCCTGATCGTGAGGTGTGCTGGATCACCTCTGGGAGGTACCCCGGGGCCATCGATGTTACTGGCCCCGACGGGAAAAAATTGGTCTTGGTGAAAGGAAAAAAGCTCAGTGATATACTTTCGCTTAAGACGAGAGAACTATGAGATTTAAGCTCCTTCTAAGTGACACTTACCAGCGCGTTTGGATCCTCTGCATTTTGCAGAGCATCTGTGCTGTCATGGGGTTTATGGGCGAGTCCCTGGCCGGTCGCTTCGTACTTAACCTGACCTTCTTGCTTCAATTCGGATTGTTGGTTGCGACGCTTAATTTTCATCAGCGCGCTCTAAAGAATCTGCTTAACACGTTCTGGAGTATCACGATTATTTTGATGCTCTTTTACATCGTGGCGTTTAGTCGAAACGCTCTGATACTCCAGAACGGTGTGACCTCCATGTGGTACCTCGCTGCGATTGTTTTGACGGGCCTTGCGGCCTGGCAGATCTCCTCGCCCCTTTACTACCCGATGGTGCAATGGTGGGAGTACGACTTCCGTTTTCGACCTGACATACGAGTGTGGGTTGAGGATAACGGAACCGGGTATCGTGCTCGGTTGACCGATCTTCGGCGAGGCGCCGGTTGCGTTGTCATGTTTCATTCAGTGCAGGTTGGCTCATGGATTAACGTCACGACCGACGTGATGTCACAGCGCTTTGCGATTAAGGCACAGGTGGTGAGCCGGAAGGAGCCGATCCTTGGCCGGGCTTTCATCTACGGGGTCCGCTTCGACACGGAAGACCTCGAGCAGCGCCAGCGCCTAAAGCTTCTCACGAACTATTGGAACGAAACCAAGAAACTTAAAATTCGATCAAAATTTGACACTCTTAAATAGCAACATGAACGAGCATCTTTGGTTTATGCAGCTTGCGATCAAGGAGGCGCACAATGCGTGGAAGCTCCAAGAGGTTCCCGTCGGCGCCGTGATCGTGAGCCAAGATGGCGATGTGTTGGCGAAGTCGCACAATCGTAAAGAGATCGATTTAAATTCCTGTGGGCATGCAGAGATCTTGGCCATTCAAGAAGCAGCGAAGAAGATTTCGGACTGGCGACTTTCCACATGTCGCCTATACGTAACTCTCGAGCCTTGCCCCATGTGTCTTGCTGCGATTGGCCAAGCACGACTACCGCAGATCATATTTGGTGCTTATGATCCGAAGGGTGGTGCGATTAGTTTGGGATACGATTTGCACAAGGACGTGCGCTTGAATCATCGTTTTTCTGTGATGGGTGGCGTTCTCCATTACGAGTGCTCAAAAATTCTTTCGCAATTCTTCAAAGAGCGCAGGCCTAGTCACAAAACGATAGGCCACAACTAAATAGACGTGATCTTTGGGTCTGTGTTAGAAATATAAGATATTTTTTTTGCGGAGTTGTGTCCGAGTGGTTGAAGGAGCACGCTTGGAAAGCGTGTAACGGTCAAAAGCCGTTCAAGAGTTCAAATCTCTTCAACTCCGCCATTTTCCTTTTCATCATATGTTATTTGCCTGCTGCGTTGTGGTGGTAAGAGCCTTTGACATACACCTCCGAGATCTTTAGGATTGCAAGCGGTCTGGGCCAGATGGGCCTATCGCCATGAACTCCGCCAGGTCGGGAACGAAGCAACGGTAGTGGTTTGGTAGGTCGTGTTTGGTTCCAGGCCACTTCAACTCAATAAAATTTCTCCTCTTAAATTTCCTTACATCAGTCACAAATGAGCTGTTTGTTGTGCAGTCGCGCATTGACGCCAGCACCAGGGTCCCCTATTTTAGCGCCTCTTAAGCGTCCCGTGATTTTGGAGACTTATGTCCTATCAAGTCCTCGCTAGAAAATGGCGACCGAAACGGTTTGAAGATGTCGTGGGACAAGATCATGTCACGCGTTCATTGCAGAACTCGTTGCGGACCGGGAAGCTCGCCCACGCCTATTTGTTCACTGGGACTAGGGGCGTCGGCAAGACCTCCATCGCCCGGCTATTCGCCAAGGCCATCCGCTGTGAGAATCGATCTGCCGATTTCAATCCCTGTGGCCAGTGCCTCTCATGCAAGGACATCGACCAGGGCAATAGCCTCGACTACATCGAAATCGATGGGGCTTCTAATAATAGTGTCGACAACATCCGCGAGCTGATCGAAAACGTTCGCTATTTGCCGGCACGCGGGACCTTTAAGATTTACGTCATCGACGAAGTTCACATGCTCTCCAATGCGGCCTTCAATGCTCTATTGAAGACCCTTGAGGAACCGCCAGCGCACGTATTATTCATCTTTGCGACCACAGATTCGCACAAGTTGTTGGGAACTGTTATTTCGCGCTGCCAGCGTTTTGATTTTAAGAATGTGACGAACGACGTGCTCGCTCGACATGCGCAGATGGTGGCAGAGGCCGAGGGCATCAAGTTTTCAGACGCTCAGCTCGTCGGAAAGCTCGCAGAATACGGACGTGGGTCTGTGCGGGATATGCTTTCTCTTTTTGATCAGGTGCTGAGCCTTGCTGGTGGAAAAGTCATTACGGATGAAATTTTCTTCCAGTCCTTGGGTCTGGCGCGCACTGGCGCACTCAGTGACCTCCTCGGTGCCGTTTTGTGCGAGAAGCCTCTCGAGGCATCGCGAGTGTTTCAGTCGCTTCTTAATGAGAACATCGACCTGAAGCGCCTGGTCGATCAACTTCTCGATACATTCTATGTGATCATTCAAAAGATCGATGCACCGGCAGAAATCTACACGACCCAGGTGCTGCCAGTGAATGCCCTCGAGGGAATCAGCTACGGTGAACTTTTCTGGATCTACGAGACATTCAGCAAGGACTGCCAGTGGGCCTTGCTCGGTCCGGCCCCGGAAAAAACCGTGGACCTGGTGCTCCAGAAGATCGCTCGTCGGCGCCAGATCCTTAAGCCCGACGCCAGTCTTATTCAAAAGACCGGAGTTTCCATCCCTGTGCCCGCTGCGGCGATCGAAAAAAAAAAGAAAGTCGTGAGTGAGCGCATTGCTGACCTCATCGATTCGATTCACTCCGCACCGACGATCCGAGCGAGTCTCGAAATGAGTGACTTCCTCGAGGCTCCGAAGTTTGTGGGCGATGAGCTGCACCTCACTTTCGCCTTTCACGCCAATGAAGGCATGAACACGAACTACCTTAAAGACGCTGACGTCGCGCCGAAGTTCAGAGCACTCCTGGCAAACTTCTACCAAGTCCCGGAGGCGAAGATCCATCTCCAGCTCACCGAGCTAAGTGTAGACGAGGTGCGTGCGCGCAACTTCTCTACCCACGGCGACCGCGAGCAGAAGCGTCATCAGCAAGAAATCGACGATCGAAAAAATAAAATTCTAAATGACCCATTCGTGAAAGAGGCGGAGCGCCTTTTTAATGCTCGGGTCGATAAAGTCATTCTCAAGGATACAAAGCAATGAATATTAATCAGATGATGAAACAAGCCCAGCAGATGCAAGCGAAGATGGCGAGCCTACAGAACGAACTCGCTGCGCGAGAAGTCGAGTCGTCGGCCGGCGGTGGCGCTGTAAAAGTGCGTGTGAACGGTAAGCAAGAGCTCCTCTCGATTAAGATTTCGAAGGAAGCGGTCGACCCGAACGACGTCGAGACACTCGAGGAGCTGGTATTCACGGCCGTGAACCAAGCCATGAAAGAATCACAGGAAATGGTCACGAATGCCATGTCGAAGATCACTGGCGGCATGAGCCTCCCAGGATTGTTCTAATGATTGAGCTACCGGCGGTCGTAAAAAACGCTGTCGTCGCACTGGGAAGACTTCCTGGCGTGGGAGAAAAATCTGCGCTTCGAATGGTCACGTCGATGACTAGCTGGCGCTCTGACGAGCTCCTGAAATTCGCGCAAGCGACCGGTGCTCTTTCAACGTTGAAGGACTGCTCTGCGTGCGGCATGTGGACGGATGAAGCCCTCTGCTCCATTTGTCAGGACGAGCGTCGTGCCGATTGCGAGATCGTCTGTGTGGTTGAGCAGGTCTCGGATCTTCTCGCGATCGAAAAGAGCGGTCAGTTCAAAGGACGCTTCTTGGTCTTGGGAGGGGTCCTGAACCCACTCTTGGGCATGGGGCCGGACCAGCTTCGCCTCTCGAAGCTCATCGACCTGGTTCAGAAAACAAACGCGAAAACAGTCATCCTTGCGCTTAATCCAAGTGTCGAAGGGGACGCTACGTGTGCCTACATCAAGCATATCCTTCCAGAGCATGTGGCCATCGAGCGCATAGGCTTCGGCATGCCGATCGGCGGTAGCTTCGAATACCTTGATTCCATGACCATTGGTAAGGCGCTTGAAAATAGGAAAAGTTTTTAATGATTAACGGCTTAATGCACGATCACATCGCAAAGTTCATGAGCAAGCATCGTTTGCCGGCGGGGCTACGGCTCTTCGTGGTTCGCAACGATGGACTCCTCGTATGGGACGGAAAGCCTGATGCTCAATCGCAGGCACTGGCGGCTCTTTGTAGCGGTGTCTGGGAAGCGGCGAAGGCGATGGCCCAGGCCGGAGGACAGCTGAAGCTCGATGAGTTTCGTTTCGTGTTCGACTCCACCGACAAGGGCGTGGTGATCTTTCCTGTGAAAGGTGAGGGGCAGCCCTTTTTCTTGTCGGCGATCTACGATGGGTGTGTGAATCCCGCTCTCCTGAAGCGCCAGGTGCAGGTCTTGGGCGAGAAACTTTCTACACATATCGCTTCTCTGCCGCGGCAGGTACGGCCACCGCAACAATCCCAGCGCCAGGGTTTTTTATTCACTGACATCTCCGACGACGAGATGGATCGTCTGTTTGGGGTTTAAGGTCTTATGTCATTTGTAAATTACCACACTAAAGAAATTAACTGCAAAATCGTCTACTACGGTCCGGGCCTTGGTGGAAAAACCACCAACATTCAGTGGATCTATCAGAAAACATCTGCTGGAAACAAGGGTCAGATGGTTTCCTTGAACACGGAAAACGAGCGGACACTGTTCTTCGATTTCTTGCCGCTTGACCTGGGTGAAATCCGTGGCTTTAAGACGCGCTTCCATTTGTACACCGTGCCCGGACAGGTGTTCTACGAGGCCAGCCGCAAGCTCATCCTCCGCGGCGTCGATGGCCTCGTCTTCGTCGCCGATTCTCAAGTCGAGCGCATGGAAGCGAATGTCGAAAGCCTCGACAGCCTCGAGAAAAACCTCGCGGCACAAGGATACGAGCCGGGCCGTGTTCCCATGGTCATGCAGTGGAACAAACGCGATCTTCCGAACATTATTCCTACGATGGACTTATCCAACAAGCTCAATCCTCGCCGCTTGCCCGAGTTCGAAGCGGTCGCCTTTCAGGGAGAAGGCGTATTTGAAACGTTAAAAACAATTAGCAAAATGGTTCTGCTCAATATTAAGGGCGGACTCGAATAACGAAAGGAGTGGCTCCATGGCACCCGTGAAAGAAAAATCGCTAACGAAGAAGCAGATCGACCAGTTGAAGAAGAAGCTCGAAGAGGAAAGAGATAGTCTCCTCTTCAAGGGTACCCTCAGCGCGTCTGATCTGGGCCTCTCATCGACAGACGATGTGAACGATGAGGTCGACGCTGCGGTCGCCGACTACGAAGGTTCTCACCTCTTAAGATTCCGGAACCGCGAAGTTTTCTACGCAAAGAAGATTGAGAAGGCGCTCAAGAAGATTGAGCTCGGGGAATTCGGTGATTGTGACGAGTGCGCAGGCAAGATTAAATTCGAACGCCTTCTGGCGCGCCCGACGGCTGAGCTCTGCATTCAGTGTAAGGAAGAGGCCGAGCGCGACGAGTCGTCGAACATCTACGGTCGCCAGTCGAAGTCTCTGGGTAAGACCGTAGATCTTTCCATGGGAGCAGTAGCAAGATAATGAACAAGAAACTCGCAGTTATCGGAGGTAGTGGAATCTATAAGCTTGATGCCATCAAGCAAACTGGGAGCCACGAGGTGGAGACGCCGTTCGGCAACCCAAGCTCTCCTGTTTTGGAGATGGAGGTTGAGGGCGCAAGTTTCTTGTTCCTTCCTCGTCACGGCATCGGGCACCACATTTCACCCTCTGAGGTGAACTACCGCGCTAACATTTTTGCACTCAAGGCCCTCGGCGTAGATACGATCGTCAGTATCTCCGCGGTGGGCTCGCTCCAGGAGCAGTACGCCCCGCGCGACTTCGTGCTCCCGGACCAATTTATCGACTGGACTAAGGGTCTGCGCAAGCGAAGTTTCTTCGACGACGGGATGGTCGGACACGTCTCGACCGCGTACCCGGTTGAGAAGAATCTCCAGGCGCGCATCCATGAGGCTTGCCTCGCGGCGGGCGTGCGAACGCACGTTGGCGGGAGCTACGTATGCATCGAGGGTCCTCAGTTCTCATCGCGCGCCGAATCCCAGATCTATCGATCTTTCGGTGCTTCAGTTATCGGGATGACGAACGTGCCCGAAGCTTACCTCGCGAAAGAGGCGGGAATGGCGTACGCGACAGTGGCGATGGTCACCGACTACGACTGCTGGAAGGACGAGCACTGCGAAGTCTCAGAGATCATGGCAATCATGAAGGACAACTACGTGAGTGCGCAGAAGCTCGTGGTCAAACTCATTCCATCCCTTGTGAAAGACCCGGTGGTCTTTGTGCCTGAGAACAAGTACGCCGTGATCACGGATCCTCAGAAGCTCACAGAGCGGCATAGAACTATCCTCGGAGTCGTCCT
>JBKHVY010000080.1:0-10321 GCA_046569805.1 Bacteriovoracia bacterium
CCTATCGCGCGACGGCTTCGACGAACTGGCGCATGAAGCGAATCTGGCCCGGGCCCGGGGTGAGGACTCCGGGCCCTCGAGCGTTCCAGTGCGCCGTTTTTTCCACGGCAAACGGCGCCTTGCTCTCCGCGAGGCCCACTAAGAGGTCGCTCGGCGCGAGACTCTTTTTCCACTTCTCGCCCCAGCGCACGTAGGCGAGCTCGGAGGCGAAGGTCCGAAGCTTCCCGTGCCGCGTCCAGAACAAGACGGGCCCGTCGGCGACCATGAGAAGCTCGGGCCACTTCGACGTCGTCACTTCTCCTAGGAAAAAGTACATCCGTCGCGAGAAGGGTTTCTGCGCAACTAACCACGTCCGCTCCGCGAGGTACTTCTCCCGCAACGCCGCGACTTCTGCTTCGCAGCCCACCAACTGCGCGTGCAGCTGCTCCAGTGCCTGGAAGGTGACTTCGAAGGGATCGAGGCTCCGGGTCCGGACGGAGATCGTCGTGAGCTCAGGACGTGCGCCCAGGCGCCGCTGGAGTTCGCCGGACTCGTCGAAGAAGATCGTGTGGCCCGCGAACTGTGCGAGCGTCTTCTGCGACAGGAAGAGGCCACCGCCTAAGCGCGGAACGCTCGTCGGTGACTGGACCGCGTGGAACATCGAGATCGCCTTGAGCTGCGGGTGGCCCAGGAGCGCGAGGTCCTCCAGGAGTGCAGTGACGGGTGCGGAGAGAGAGACCGTCGGGGCCCTGAGGCCACAGACGGCGCTCGCGGCGGTCGTGGCGAGCAGAAGGACGAGGAGACTAAAAGCCTTCATCGTCGAGCATTCTATTCGCCAGGCGATCGCAGTATTCGTTCTGCGGGTGACCGTTGTGGCCGCGCACCCATCCGACCTTGAGCTCCGGAAACTTCCGCTTGAGTTCATCGAGCTCAACCCAGAGCTCGAGGTTCTCCGGCGTCTTCCCGTCGGCCTTCTTCCACCCCCGCGCCTTCCAGCCCGGAACCCACTGGTTGAGGCCGTCGACGACGTACTTCGAATCCGTGAAGAGCAGCATCGGTGACGGGTGCACGAACGGGTGCGAGAGGAGGTGCTGCTCGAGCTGGTGGAACGCGCCGATGACGGCCTGGATTTCCATTTTATTGTTGGTGGTGAGCGCTTCGTGGCCCGCGGCCTCGAACTGGATCGTCCCGTCTGCCGTCTGCGCGACGCAGGCCCAGGAACCGGGGCCCGGATTGCCGCGACAGGCACCGTCGGTGAAGAGAGCGAGGCCCTCGGGGAAGTCCTTCAGTTCGAGGGGAGAACTCAGGGCGCCGGTACTACTGGATTTGGTCTCCGGGACTTCGGCCAGTTGTGCGCGGATCAGGTTGAACGCATCTTGTACGGCCGGATCAATTAAATCATGAGCTTCTAAGACGGCCCTGATTCGCTCTAAAGCATCCCGATGTTTTTTCACGCAATGACCTTCTCTTAAAGGAACTTAATGCAGCGCCACTACCTAGGCAACGGCCGCTTCCCTAGGGTATCTTGGGACCATTCAAGGGGAGCATTTTGGGACCTAGATTTTCCATTAAAGTTTATAAGCAATACTTTAACTTTGCAGCCTCTCACTTCATGATTTTCGAGAATGGCTCCCGGGAACCGCTCCACGGCCATAACTATCGAGTTCTGGTCAAGGGAGAGGCGCCGCAGCTCACGGGCGACATGGTGTTCGACTTCCTCGACATCAAGCCGATCGTGCGCGAGGTCTGCGATTCGCTCGACCACAAGCTCCTGATTCCCAAAGACCACCCACGGATCCGCCTCGATACGGTCGAGAAGAACACTGTGATCACGACGCCGGACGAGTCGGTGTTCAGCATTCCGACGACGGACGTGCTCTTACTGCCGATCGCAAACACCAGCTCGGAGCTCATCGCCGTGTACGTGTGCTCTGAGGTCCGCGGCCTCGTCCAGAAGCGCTACGGATTCTCTTTCTCAACGCTTGAGGTGGAGGTCGAGGAAACGCCCGGCCAATCCGCCGTTTACGTTCATAAGGAAGACCTATGATTTTCACCGAACTCGAACCCGGCAAGTCCGTCGAGGGTCACCCGATCCCCGCGTTTATGACGGACGTCAAAGCGAGCAAGTACCTCTATCTCATCGCCGGAACGCACGGTGACGAGGTCGAGGGGATCCACGTCCTGAAGGAGCTCTTCGCGTGGCTAAAGAACGAGCACTCCCTCAAGGACTTCCCGATCGTGGTGGTGCCGATCCTCAACGTCGACGGCTACCGCGCGTCGACGCGCGTGAACGCACACATGGTGGACCTGAACCGAAACTACCCCACGAAGGACTGGACCAAAGAGGCGAGCCAGCCCAAGTACAATCCTGGGCCGAAGGCGCTGTCGGAGCCCGAGAACCAGTTCCTGGTGAAGCTCCTCGATAAGTACCGCCCCGGCTTCATCCTCTCCTTCCACACGTGGAAGCCCATCCTGAACTACAACGGCGACTGCCAAGACGTGGCGGAGTACCTTTCGACCTATAACAAGTACCCCATCGCCGGTGACATCGGTTACCCGACGCCGGGCTCCTTCGGCTCTTTTGTCCCGGAGAAGTACAAGGCGGGAGTTCTCACGTTCGAGTGCCCTCCGCTCTCTGACGAGAAGGGCTTCAAGGAAATCTGGAAGGAAAACGAGCGGGGCCTCAAAGACTTCATGCAGAGCGAACTGCTCCAGAAGAAGATCCAGGCATAAAAAAAGCCACCGTGAAGGTGGCTTTTTTCTTAGGATGCTTTTGTGAACTTGATGACTTCGACCGGACACGCCTCGGCGGCTTCTTGGATCTTGAGGCCATCGTTTAGCGGAGCTCCGGGACGGATCAAGCAGGTGTCGGACTGGACGTCGAAGACCTCGGCGTAGATGTCTTCGCACGCGTTACAAACGATGCACCCAGGTTCGATCCAGACCTTCAGGACCGCGAAGTTTGCGACGGCTTCGCCGGCCGCAGCGACGGCACCGGCCACACCCGCGCCCGCGAACTCGCCGGCGAACGCAGGGTTCGTCGCGAGCTTCAACTGAGGGCCTCGGCCCGGAACGGTGTCCGCGATGAAGCTACGAATCGGAATGTCGATCGGGGGCTGTGCCTTCTTGACGCTGTCGAGCTTGTGGCGCTTCACGAACTGCGCCATCTCTTCCGCAGAGCCCATGACGAGCTTCTTGAACTTCGGCCCGCGCATGTCGAACTGGAAAGAAACGCCGTCCTTCACGGAGCTGAGCTCCACCTGCACCATCGCCTTCTCCATGCCCTTGGCACCGAGAAGGTTGATGAGGCCCGGACCCATGTCGGCTTCGAGGGCGAAGCTCGTCTTCTTGGCATCAAACTTCTGCATGACTTCGGCTTGCGTCGGAGAGCCGAACGGGTTGAAGAGGCGGATCCGGATCGTGTCGATCGCCGCTGGCTCCTTGGCACTGTTCCACTTGAAGCCGAAGGCGAAGACGTTTCCACCTTGCGAGGGGCGAAGGATCGTCAGCTTAGGCTTTCCGAAGAGAGTCTCGAAGGTCCCGAACAGTAAGCTGATGGCGGCGAGGCCAATCACAAGATTGACGACAGCAAAAATCGCAATGCCCATGGCAACAAGACTAGATGTCACATTAAACTCCTGGTGGTGAACATCCCGATTATAGCCTAAGTCATCGGAAAAATGAAAGCTTTGCCCAGGGATTTGTTGGCCGAATAACGCGAATCTAAGTATTATCTGACGTCATGCTGCGACGTTTATTTCTCTACATAAATCAAGTTTGGGCGGTCCTCACGGTCCCCCTGGTCTTCACCGTTTTGGTCGTCCCACCCACACTGCTGGTACTACCCTTCTCGGTCAAATTCCGCCTCCAGGTGGTGGGCCCCTTCTGGCGCCTGGCCAGCCGCTACGTCATCCGCTTCGCCTGCTGGTCGCCGTTGCGAGAGATCGATCGCCGACTCCCCCACCAGCGCACCAATCCGCCGCGGGGCCTCTTCATCGCGAACCACCAGAGCTTCATGGACATTCCGCTGATGCTCACGCAGTTCCAGATCGCACCGATCATGAAGAAGGAGATTCTGTACCTTCCCGTCTTGGGCGTCATGGCCTGGGCTGCCGGGGCGATGATCGTCAGCCGGCGCAAGCGCGATTCGCGCAAGAAAGTTTTCGTCCAGGCCAAGCGCCGCCTGGTCGAGAAGCAGCTCGCCGTTCAGTACTATCCGGAAGGAACCCGCAACAAGGTCGATGCGCCGAAGCCCTACTCCGAGCTCAAGGTGACGCTTCTCCACTTGGCCTTCGAGGGCAACGTCCCGGTGTATCCGATCAGCCTCTACGGCACTCGCGGCATCATCGGGTCCCGCGGGTTGATCCACACCGGAAAGAAAGTGGGTATCCTGGTGAAGGAAGCGGTTCTACCGGAGAACTTCCCCGACGCGAGTAGCTTCGCCCGGGCCTGCTGGAACGAAGTCGTTACGGGTCACCAGGAACTGAAGCTCGCGCTCGAAAGTTAATCAGCGTCTTCCACTCCCCGTCGCTGCGCCGTTCGGCGAGGCCCCAGTTGGTTTGATCGGGGCCGATGACCCACGCCAGGTGACCCGAGACCTCCGTCGGAAGCCGAGACGAGAGTCCGTTCATGAAGGCCTTCTCGCGCTCGACCGGAAGCTGGAGTCGTGGAAACGGCAGTACGGCCTCGACCGAAGGCCCAGGGCCTGCGCCGCGAGCGGTGGCATGCTCTTCCGCGGCCACTGGCCCTTTCTTAGCGACGCGCGCAGCTCGACGTGGCCCAGCGACTCGCGCACAAGCCCGATGAGGCTCCCGAGCGTCCCGAGCTCCTGCGCGATGTCTTTGAAGAGCGTTCGGACGTAGGTGCCGGAACTGACCCGGGCGCGGATGCTGAGGTACGGATAGGAGAAGCGGACCACCTCGAGCTCGTACACGTGGCGCTTTACCGGTTCCTTCTTGATCTCGACGCCCGCCCGGGCCCACTCGTGGAGTGGCCTTCCCTGGAACTTCGTGGCGGAGTAGACGTGCGGCGCCTGCCAGTAGGTTCCCAGGAACTTCTCGCGGATGCGCTCCTCGATGAAGTCCTTCGAGAACCCGGCGATGACGTTCGTCGCGTACGGAGATGAATCCGTCTGGAGGACCTGGCCCTCCCAGTCGCCGGTGTCCGTATCGACGCCGAGCTTTCCGACGGCGAGGTAGGTCTTCGGAAGCTCGGCGTGCACGAAGTCGTTGAGCCGGGCCGCGCCGCCGACGCCGATGAGGAGGAGCCCCGAGGCGAAGGGATCGAGGGTTCCGAAGTGGCCGATCTTTCCGTAGTCGCCGCTCAGCTGCTGCTTGAAGTGGCGGACGACGTCGAGCGACCCCATGCGCGGTGGCTTGAAGACGCTGAAGATAAGAGGCGGATACGGACTACTCTTCGTCGCCGCCATCACGGGCGCTTTTCAGAATCTTGTCGATGCGTTGCTCGTCTTCGTACTGAGAATCGTACACGAAGTGCAGCTCCGGCACGTGGCGCACATCTAAGCGCGATGCGAGGACTGTCCGGAGGCGCCCCTTGACCGCAGCGATCGCTTCGGTGATCTCGCCGCGCTTGCCGGAGTCGAAGGTGTCCCACCAAACCTTCGCGTTCGCGTAGTCTTCCGAGAGCTCGACCTTCGTGATGGTAACGAACGTCAGCCGCGGGTCCGACATGTCTCTGCGCAGCGAGGAGTTGATGGCGTTCTTCACCAACTCCTCGTACTTCAGTTTCGAATGCGGATTCCCACGACCGGCCATAAAGTCCCCTTAGAGCGTCTGCGTCGACTCGAGCGTGCGGCGGCGAGTTTCCATGATGTACGCTTCGACCACGTCGTCCTTGCGGACGTCGCTGAAGTTCTCGAGGCCAAGGCCACACTCGTAGCCGTTCTTCACTTCCTTCACTTCGTCTTTGAAGCGCTTCAGCGTCGAGAGCTTACCGTCGTAGACGATCTTCCCTTCACGCAGCAAGCGGATGCTGCAACCGCGTTCGATCTTTCCGTCGATCACGCCGGCACCGGCGACGACGCCGACCTTCGGAATGTTGAAGGTGTCGCGGACCTGGGCGCGGCCGATGTAGACCTCGACGTGCTCCGGCGTGAGCATGCCTTCGAGCGCGAGCGTGATGTCGTTGATAACTTCGTAGATGATGGAGTAGGTCTTGATGTCGACGCCCTTCTCCTCAGCGATGCGCCGGGCGGCCGTCACGGGACGCATGTTGAAGCCGATGATGTAGCCCTTGATGGAGCTCGCCATGAGGACGTCGTTTTCGGTGATCGCGCCCACGCCACCGCCGATGACGGCAACGGAGACTTCGCTGTTCCCAAGGCGCTCGACGGAGTTCTTGATCGCCTCGAAGCTACCCTGCACGTCGGCGCGGACGATGAGGTTAAGCACCTTCTTCTCCGCTTCCGAGTTGTTCGACGCATCGGCGAAGAAATCCTCGAGAGAGGCTTTCTTGACTTCCTTCGTCTGGGCGAGGAGCTTGCGCTCGTTGATCCGGTTCTCCGCGATCTTCTTGGCTTCGCGCTCGTTCTTCACGACGTTGATGACGTCACCGGGCTGCGGCACTTCGTCGAGGCCCAGGATCTGGACCGGCGTCGATGGGCCGACCTGGTCGACCATCTTTCCTTGGAAGTCCATCAGCGAGCGCGCGCGACCGTTGGTCTCGCCGACCACGATCGAGTCTCCCTTGGCGAGGGTTCCCTTCTGGATCAAGACGGTGGCGACGGGGCCGCGGCCAGTTTCGATCTTAGATTCGATGACGATGCCTTCGGCGGGACCCTTCGAGTCTTCGCGGAGCTCCATGACCTCTGCCTGGATCTGGATGTTCTCGAGGAGGCTATCCACGCCGTCGCCCTTCAGAGCAGAAACCGGAACGTAGATCGTCTCGCCGCCCCACTCTTCAGGAGTCAGGCCGTACTCCATGAGGCCCTGCTTGACCTTATCGGGGTTCGCCCCGGGCTTATCCATTTTATTGATCGCGACGATCATTGGCTTCTTCGCGTTCTGACAGAACTTAATCGACTCGACGGTCTGTGGCATCACGCCGTCGTCCGCCGCAACGACGAGGACGACGATGTCCGTGACGTCCGCACCGCGCTGGCGCATGTTCGCGAAGGCGGCGTGGCCCGGAGTATCGAGGAACGTGATGGCCGTGTCCTTGACCTTCACCTGGTAGGCACCGATGTGCTGCGTGATCCCTCCGGCTTCGCCCGAGGCGACCTTCGCCTTACGGATGTAGTCGAGGAGAGACGTCTTTCCGTGGTCGACGTGGCCCATGATCGTGATCACGGGGCTTCGCAGTGGAAGGCCGGACTTGTCCTCGACCTTGACCTTACCGATGACTTTCTCTTCGTTGAACGCGACGTCTTCGACGCGATAGCTCCAGAGCGCAGAAATTTCTTCGGCGAGCTTAAAGCCGATGTAGTCGTCCGGCTTCACCAGGAGGTTGATCGCGAGGACCTTGTTCGCCAGCGCCTCGAAGCGGAGCGAGAGCTTATCGGCGAGCTCCGAAGCGGTACAGCCCCCGTGGACGGTGATGAAGCGCTTCGAGTCTTTCACCTGTGTGATCAGGGTGTTCTGTGTGGGTCCGGAGTACACTTTTTTCCGTTTTGCTGGAGTATAGATCGTGCGGCCCACGAGCGCGGAAGCGAACTTCAGCTCCTCGTCTGCGCGCATCATGGTCAGGTCTTTCGTCTTGGCGGCGCCCTTCTTCGACACCATCGCCGCGAGGTCGCCCATGCGCTTCTTCGACTTCTCGTCCTCTTCCTCGTCACCGGTGACGGCGCCGGGGGCGAGGCTCTGCGCCCGCTGCGCGGCCGGCGTCGTGTCTTTCTTCTCTGGAACGAAGATCGGAGTGAACGAGTGCATCTTCTCTTCGAGGTACTCTTTCTTCTGGACCGGCTTCACGACGCCCGTTGCCGCTTCTTCGCGGCGCTGCTCGGCTTCGGCGGCGGCGACGGCGGCGGCGTGCGCCGCGGCTTCCTTCGCTTCGGCTTCGGCCTTCTTCTCGTCTTCTTTCTGCTGCTTCGTTTTACGGATGACGATCAAGCCGCGCGGGCGATCGGTCTCGATCTCGTTGTCCTCTGCGGCTTCGGCGGCCGGCGCAGCGGCGACGGGCTCGGCGACGGGAGCGACTGGCTCCGCGGACGCAGCAGCTGCCGTAGCGTCGGAGGCCGACTCCTCAGCGGGTGCCGGCGGAGCGGGCTCTGCGGCTGCCGCGGACTTCTTGACGACTTTCTTGACGACCGTTTTCTTCACGGGAGCCGCCGCCTGCTTGGACGTATCAAAGGCAGCTATGGCCTTGGCCACTTCTTCGTCCGAAAGTGCGACCATGTGGTTTCGCACGTTCATGCCTAGAGTCTTCAGTTTTTCTACTAGTTCGATCGCCCCCATGCCGAGGTCATTCGCTAGTTCGTATACCTTCTTTGCCATAGCTCTCTATCTCCAAAACATCGATCATTGCTCTTACGTAACGGTCTCTCCGCGCTCGGTTACTTGAGTTTAAATGCCGCGAGCTCCTCACGAAGGCGGCGCTCCGCCTCACTAAACTTATCACCGCTCGCGCCCGCTGCGGGGCCGCCGGCGCGGTCGCGCTTGACCAAGGAGTTCTGCTGCGGAACCGCAGATGCGGAGATGATCTCTCCTTCCATCTCAATGTCGTTCTTGATCTCCGGGTTCTCGAGCGCTTCCGCGGCGAGCTTCACCATGGTCTTCGCGTCAGCGACGGGCTTGCCCGAGATGCGCGCGACGAGGTCCGGCTCTGCGGCCGAGAGGTCGACGATGCTCATGATGCCGTTCTGGACCAAGACCTGTGCGGTCGACTCCGTGAGGCCCGCGAGCTGCATGAGGTTCTCGACCGCGAGCTTCACGCGCTCCTGGAGCTTCGACTTCGAAATGATGTTGATCTTCCAGCCCGTGAGCATCGCCGCGAGGCGGACGTTCTGGCCCCGGCGGCCGATGGCGAGGCTCAGCTGATCGTCTTCGACGATCACGTCGAGCGTGTGGTCCGCGTGGTTCATCATGATAGACTGAATTTCCGCCGGACGTAGGGACTCGCGAGCAAAAGCTTCCGTGTCGTCGTTGTAGCGGACGATGTCGATCTTCTCACCTTGGAGCTCGTTCACGACGTTCTGGACGCGAGAGCCCTTCATACCGACGCACGCGCCGACGGGGTCGATGTCCCGGTCCGCAGTCCAGACCGCGACCTTCGCGCGGTAGCCGGGCTCGCGGGCAGCGGCCTTGATTTCGATGGTGCCATCGAGGATCTCGGGGACTTCGTTCTCGAAGACCTTCACGAGGAACATCGGTGAAGTACGGCTCAAGCGAATCTCTGGTCCGCGAGAGGTCATTACCACTTCAGATAGGTACGCCTGGATGCGGTCACCCGGCTTGAAGGCTTCGCCGAAGATGATCTCTTTCTTCGGAAGGATCGCGTCCGCTTTTCCGAGGTCGACGATGACGTTGCCCTTCTCGAAGCGGCGGGCGATGCCCGTCACGAGCTCGCCTTCGCGGTGCTTGAACTCGGCGAACAGGATGTCGCGTTCGGCGTCACGGACTTTCTGGAAGATGATCTGCTTGGCGGTCTGGATGTCGACGCGGCTGAAGCCCGGATTGTCGATTTTGATTCCCAGCTGGTCGCCCAGCTCGCACTCTTCGTCGAGCTTCTTGGCTTCCGTGTGGTCGATCTCGACGATCGCGTCGCGGACCTTATCGACGACGTTCTTGTACTGGTAGATTTCGACTTCGCCGTCGCCCTCGTTGTAGCGAGCTTCGTACTCGCCCTGGATGCCGAACTTCTTCCGGGCCGTAACCAGGAAGGCCTGTTCGATGGCGCCGATGATGATGTCTTTCTTGATGCCGCGGTCTTTGCCGAGCTGTTCGATTACGCGTCCGAGATCAGAGAAGTTCACTTGCGTGCTCCTTTATTTATTCAACCTCTTCCGAGGTTATTTGAGTTTGGTTTTTGGTCTCAGCTTTGGTCATGAGTTCTTCGAAGTCAGGATCAATCTGAGCGTTTTTAATACTTGCGAACGCGATCACAACGGAGCCATCGCGCGTGCTGAGCGTCACCGCGTCCGGGCGGACCTCCGTCAGTGTCCCGCGGAATTTCTTGGCGCTAAGGATTTTCTTTGGCGCCCCGGGGTTCAGTTGTGGGTCGAGGTTTCCCATAATCGTCACAGCATGAGTTTCGCCAAGGCCCAGCTGGAAGTGCGCGAGAGAACTGACGTGACGATAGACTCCCGGCGAGCCCACTTCGAGGGTCACTTCGGCCGGCATCCACGTCTCGGAGTCGAAGAACGGTGTCAGCGCGTGGTCAACCTTTA